>DMJJ01000306.1 GCA_003452185.1 Verrucomicrobiales bacterium
CTGGGCGCCGTTTTCCACCTGCTGGCGGGCGATCGCCACGGCCTCCTCGTATTGCCCGGCCAGGATCAGCTTCGCGAACTTGGGCGACCCGGTCACGTTGGCACGCTCCCCCACGTTCACGAAATTCGTCTGCTCCGTCAGGGTGAGGGCGTCGTTGCCACTCAGCCGGAGGTAGGGCGGCGCCGTCGGCACGGTGCGGGGCGGGATCCCGCGCACCGCTTTGACGATCTCCGCGATGTGGGGAGGGGTCGTGCCGCAGCAGCCACCAACCAGGTTGAACACCCCGTTGCGCGCCCACTCGGCCAGCTGGGGGGCGAGGCTCTCGGGGGTCTCGGGAAACCCGGTTGGGAGCAACGGATTCGGAAGCCCGGCGTTGGGATAGACGCTGACGTAAATGGGGGCGATGCGGGAGAGATCCTCGATCAGGGGACGCATCTCCTTCGGTCCAAGCGCGCAGTTCATCCCCACGCTCAGGAGCGGCACATGGGAGATCGAGTTCCAGAACGCCTCGACCGTCTGCCCCGTGACGCCCCGGATGCCATCCTTCTGGATGAAGCTCACCGAGGCCATCAACGGCACGGTTTCCACCCCGGGTACGGGGTCGGATCCGTACGGCAGCGGACGGATTCCCCGCTCCTGGAAAATGGTCTCGATCGCAAAAAACGCCGCCTTGGCGTTCAAGGTGTCGAAAATCGTCTCGACCAGCAGGAGGTCCACCCCGCCGTCCAGGAGCGCCCGAACCTGCTCGGAGTACGCCTTCACCAGGGTATCAAACGTGGTGGCACGGGCCGACGCGTCGTTCACGTCGGTCGAGATGGAGGAGGTCTTGGTCGTCGGGCCGATCGCCCCCGCCACAAAACAAACCCTCCCGGGCTGCGCCGCCATCACCGAGTCGGCCGCCCGACGGGCACACTCCGCCCCGGCACGCGACATCTCGTACGCCAGCTCCTCCATTCCATAGTCACCCAGGGAGATGAACTGACCGTTGAAGGTGTTGGTCTCGACGATGTCCGCCCCCGCCTCGAAATACCGGCGATGAATCTCCTCAATGACCTGCGGACGCGTCAGGTTGAGCAGCTCGTTGTTCCCCTTGAGATCCTTGCCACTCCACCCCCGGAACCGCTCGCCACGAAACTCCGCCTCCCCCAGCGAATATTGCTGGATCACCGTCCCCATCGCGCCATCGATGAAGACCACCCGCTCCCGGAGAAGCCGCGCCAATGCCGCAATGCCTGTAGTCCGCCTGCTCATATGCACATGTCTGTCCTGTGTTCTGATCGGCGGGGAACCGCGGGCCGTGAGCCCCAAAGGAGGCGTCCTGCCCCCCGCCCGCGCCGAACTCAGCGCGAACGAAAGATGGCAAGGGGGTATCCTGATGTCAAATCATCCAATCAGGATATGTAGATTTATACTTATTCGAAGTCGTAGATCACCGCGCGGATGCAGTTCTTCTTGAAGACTTTCTCGACGAACTCCACGTGCAGGGGATGGACCTGGTAGTCGTCCTGGCCCTTTTTGTCGGCGAAGACGAGGTTGAGGGCCACCTGGTAGGACTGGTCGACGACGGGTCGGTGGCTGCCGACCATCTTGCCGCAGTGGTAGTGGAGGACCCCCGGGATGGGGCGAAGGTACTTGTCGGCCCCCGCCAGGAGTTCGTCCGTGGCATGGGGGTTCTTGGGATCGGTCCAGAAGATGACGACGTGCGAGAACATGGGGCGGGAGGTTGCCCGGCCGTCGATGAAATCACAAATGAGAAAATCTCCCCGGAGAAAATCCCTTCCCCCGCGCGGCAGCCCCCCTCCCCCGAGGTTCAGCCCTGGGCGCTCGCGGCGGGGAGCTGCTTGAGGGCGACGACCACGCGGCGGATCGGCTGTCCCTGCATGCTGTAGCCGCAGGCGATGGTTTCGAGGATGGGTGTGCCGGGCTGGGCGGTCTGCCCCGGTTCGAGCAGCTGGTGGACCCGCTCGTCGAACGGCTCATCCTCGGTCGCTTCGTGTGCGGCCAGCCCCACCCGGCGGGCGGTGTCGCGGATGGCGCGCTGGAACATCCCGAGCTGGTCGATCAGCCCGGGCTGCCCGCTTTTGAGTCCCGCCTTGTGGAGGGCGAACACGTGATCGGAGATCCGCACCAGGACCTCGAGCCATTCATTTTCCCCCCGCTTCATCTTGTCGATCTCGAGCCGGAGATGGGTCTTCTCGGCATCGTTCGTCTTCCGCATGAACTCGGTGAACGCCTTGCCCTCCTCCACCATCTTGCCCCCCATCTCGGTCGCCACGGAGACCACCTTGACGCAGTTCTCCTGAACCGTCTGCCACTGGCTGGTGGCGATCCGCACCGCCTGGGTGAGCCGTTCCAGGTCCTGGAGCTGGAGCGCCGTCGACCGGAGGGTGTTCGTCTCCTCGAGGGCGAGGCTGGCCTTGTACTCGAGGACGAACGGGAAGACGCTGAGCACTGCGCCGCCGGCGACCGAGGCCACCAGCAGCAGGGCGTAGGAGATGGGGAGCGGGTGGGGTGCCTCGGTGACGATCGTGTAGGCGACGGCGAGGAGCAGGAGATCCCCGACGATCGACATCGTCTTGGTCCAGGGCGGCATGGGGGCCGAGGTCGGCTGACTCATAAAGACCCCAGCCTAGCGAACCCCCGCACCTTAACGCGATATCAATTTTACGGCCTGCCGCTTCTCCCCGCTCGACCGTCGGCGGCGCCAGAGGCGGAACCCGGCCTGGGTGAGGAATCCGCTGCTCGCGATGAACAGCGAGGTGGCGCGGGCACCGGCGAAGTTGCCGTTGTCGCGGGAGGGAATCAGGTAGCCGTTCGGGAACTCGTATCCAGGGGTGGCATCCCCCACCCGACTCTTCTCGTAGATCTGCCGCGACACCTTGCGGTGGATTTCCTCCGGCTTGCCCGCGTTCGTGTACACCAGCGAATAGGACCATCCCCGCCGGCTGTCGTTCACGCACCTGCGCGCGACCTGAAGCGTCGTGGGAACAACGGTGCCGCTGCGGATCGCCTCCATCCGGGTGTCCCACTGCTGCTGCCACCGGGTGAGGATCAGAAAGAAGATGAGCCCAAAGCCCGCGAGAGCCAGCGAGACGAGGGTGAGCCCGGCAGTTCGCTCGGGCGTCTGGGAGGGGACCGAGGGCACAGGGGCGAGGAGGGGGTGTG
>DMJJ01000032.1 GCA_003452185.1 Verrucomicrobiales bacterium
GACAGCCTTGTCTGCTGTATCGCCGACTGCCTAGTCGGCTGGCCTCACCTTCATGGACGGGGTCCCCTCCTTACCCAACGCCCCCTCGCTCATTCAGCCCTGCCGGTTGGGCAACCGGCGATACAGCAGGCTGGGCAGCCTGCGCTACACCTCGCGGACCGTTTCAAACCAGGAGTCGGACGGGCGACCGCTCCGTGGAGGCCCTCGATCCGTCGGCGTGAAGGCTCCGGAAGGGGGACTCTCGGAACGGAAGCCGTCCTCCTCCTCACGCGCCCGTTGTTCCCCTAGTGCTCTCCTACCCACTTTGGATCACACCTCCGTGTGGCCCCCTCCGCGGGCTTGACTTGCAGGGCTCATCCCGGAACATGCGTCGCGTGGCAGTTCTATTCACCATTGATAACCAGATCCGGTACGACATCGTACGCAAGATCTTCGAGGGCGGGATGGGCATCGTCTACGAGGCGGAACAGCGGGGTGCCCAGGAGTTCGTGAAACGGGTGGCCATCAAGGTCGTCCGGCAGAACTTCGCCTCCCAGCCCCAGTTCATCGAGAATTTCGTCGGCGAGGCAAAGCTGGTCGCCGACCTGATCCACACCAACATCGTCCAGACCTACCACCTGGGCGAATACGCCGGGAGCTTCTTCATCGCGATGGAGCTGATCCGGGGGGTGAACCTGGAGCAGTTCTGCACGCAGATGAAGGACAAGCGGCGGGTCCTTCCGATCGAGATCGCGGTCTTCATCGCCAGCCGGGTTGCCCGCGGGCTCGCCTACGCCCATTCGAAGACCGACAAGTTCGGCCGTCCCCTCGGCATCGTCCATCGGGATGTGAGCTTCAAGAACATCATGATCGCGTTCGAGGGGGATGTGAAGCTGACCGACTTTGGCATCGCCAAGGCGCGCGGGTTCCTCACGGACAACGAGGGGGAGGTGGTCGCTGGGAAGGCCGACTTCATGAGCCCGGAGCAGGCCGATTTCCAGATCACCGACAAGCGCTCGGACATCTTTTCGCTCGGCGTGGTGCTGGGGACCCTGGTGCTTGGGTACAACATCTTCAAGGATGTCACTCCCGAGAAGTCGCGGCAGCGGATCATCTCGATGCCGGTGCCGGATTTCCGGACCCTCGACAAGCGGGTCGACGACCGGCTCAACCAGATCCTCCAGCGGGCCCTGGCCCGCAAGCTGGCGACGCGGTACCCGGACGCCGATGAGCTCCTGTACGAGCTCGAGCATTACATCTACCACAGCGGCTACGGGCCGACCAACGAGACGCTTGGCAAGCTTATGCGAAGCCTCTTTGGTGTCCGCCAGGGACCTGTCGGCGAAGGCTCCGCCCGGGGCGGCACCAAGGTGCTGGAGCACACGGCGCGGGTTGCCACCAAGACGGAATCCTCCGCCCAGCGCACCGCCACGGCGGCCAAGACCGGCAGCACGACGCGTCGATCCGGTGCCACCGCACGGTCGGCTTCCAAGAAGAGCGCATGAAACGGTCCCGGCCCACGGAATCTTCCTCCACGGTGCGCCTCGGGCTCCTGCAGCATGCCTGCGGCGCCACCCCGGCGCGAAACATAGAGCTCACCCTGGAGCTGGCGGCCGAGGCCGTCCGCAAGGGGGCGCGGATCATCTGCACCCAGGAGCTCTTCCCCTCGCTCTACTTCTGCCAGGCGGAGAAGCACGATTACTTCAAGCTGGCCGAGCCGATCCCGGGCCCGACGACGGAGCGGTTCCAGAAGTTTGCCCGCAGGCACGGCGTCGTCGTCGTGGCGTCGCTTTTTGAGAAGCGGGCCTCCGGGCTATACCACAACACCGCGGCCATCATCGATGCCGACGGCACGCTGCTCGGGAAATACCGGAAGATGCACATTCCGGACGACCCGCAGTATTACGAGAAGTTCTATTTCACGCCGGGCGACCTCGGGTTCCGGACGTGGCAGACCCGCCATGGGCGGATTGGAGTCCTGATCTGCTGGGATCAGTGGTATCCCGAGGCGGCCCGCCTCACGGCCCTCCAGGGGGCGGAGATCCTCTTCTATCCGACGGCGATCGGGTGGCATCCCCGGGAGAAGGCCGAGTATGGGGTGAACCAGCACGGGGCCTGGGAGACCATCCAGCGGTCCCACGCCGTCGCCAACGGCTGCTATGTCGCCTCGGTGAACCGGATCGGGCTGGAGCGTCCCGAGGGTGGGGATGGGATCGAGTTTTGGGGGCAGAGTTTTGTGGCTGGAACCTCGGGCCAGATCCTGGCCAAGGCGAGTGTCGACCGGCAGGAGGTCATGGTGGTGCCGGTTGATCTCTCGAAGGTCGATGTCACCCGGACTCACTGGCCCTTCCTGCGCGACCGCCGGATTGACGCCTACGGCGACATCACCCGCCGGTTCCTCGACTAGCAGCCGGGGCGAGTGCCGCCCCGGCGCGAAGAGCGGACCCTGGAAGTTTGCTACTCAGGGCATCCCGAGTTTCAGCTCCCGCGGCTCCTCCTCCCCCTCCACTTTCAGAAGCACCGAGGTGGTCCGCACCTCCAGGCATTGGACCCGGACGAACTTCCCCGCTACCTCCAGCCGGGCCGTGTCCCCGGCGGCCAGCGTCTCGTTGTTGATCAGGGCCATGGGGCGTTTGCCGCGGCCGGTCAGCCCCTTGAGCCGGATCTCCGTCGCCGGCACCGGCTTGGCCCGTGCGTTGGCGGCCAGCCACGGGAAGAGGGATCCGTTCGATGCGGGATCGGCCTTCTTTTCCTTCTCCAACTGTGCGGAGGTGCCGGTCATTT
>DMJJ01000030.1 GCA_003452185.1 Verrucomicrobiales bacterium
TCTTCGGCTACGATGTCGGCACCACGCCCAACTACATCGCCCTCTGGAGGAAGGTCCCCACCGAGGAATGGTGGTCGTACACGGGGCTCGCCGCGATGAATTACCAGAGCGAGACCGAGAATGCCTACTTCCAGGGCTACCGTCCCGATTTCGTCAGCGGGTATGGGGATGGGGGGGCCGACCGTTACAACGCCATCTGGGTGAAGAACGGGGGATGGTCCGGGCCCTGCATGCAGATCATCAACGACGGGATCGCGCAATACATGCAGACGTACCAGACCCCCGGGGTTTCGCTCGCCATCATGAAGGGAGGCCGGCTGATCTATGCCAAGGGATTCGGGTATGCGGATTCCTCCACCGGGGAAACCGTCGGCCCGCTCCACCGGTTCCGCATCGCGAGCATCTCGAAGCCGCTCACATCCACCGCAATCCTCAAGCTCGTGGAGAAGGGCAACACCTTCGGGCTCGACGACAAGGTCTTCGGCTCGGGGGCCGTCCTGGGCACCCTCTACGGCAACGGGAATTACTCCGCGCGTGAGAAAGCCATCTCCGTACGAAATCTCCTGACCCACACCACCGGCTGGACCAGCGACGGGCCGATGTGGGACAACGCCTATGGGGTGAACCACAAGGCGATCATGGACTGGACCCTCGATCAGAACGAACCGACGTTCCCCCCCGGAACCCAGTACCAGTACATGAACCTCGATTTCCACACCCTGGGACGGATCATCGAGAAATACAGCGGGATGACCTACGACGCCTACGTGAAGAGCGCCGTCCTGGCCCCCTGCGGGATCACGCAGATGGAGCTCGGAGACCAGGCCGCAGCGCTTCGCAAGCCACGGGAAGTTGTCTACTACGACTTCAGCGGGGCCGATCCCTACGTCGACATCAACCCAAAGCGGATGGATGCCAACGGGGGCTGGATCGCCACCGCCACCGATCTCCTCCAGTTCCTCCGGCGGGTGGACAACGATCCGTTTCCCTCCGACATCCTCAGCCAGACCTCGCGAAACGAGATGCGCAACTACACCCTCTCGGGCTCGGGCTACGGCCTCGGGTGGTTCACGGCCGGCGGCGATGAGGAAGGGCACAACGGGTGCATGACGGGGTCCTCCTCCTTCCTGATCCACAAGACCAACGGCCTCTGCTTCGCGGTCCTGGCGAACAAGCGGACCAACTGCTCGTGGGAGCTCAAGGGGGCGGTTGATGCCATCATCGCTCAGCTCCAGGCGAAGAACGAGTGGCCCGATTACGATCTCTTTCCCGTGCCGAGCAGCGACTACCTGGCCTGGGCCGGGCCGCTGTTCAACGTGAACGCATCGGCCGGCCTCCTGCTGGACCTTGGCCTCGTTCAAAAGCTCTCCCCCTACGCCGACCCGGACAACGACGGGCTCAGCAACATGGAGGAAGCCTATTACGGAACCGACCCGACGAAGCCGAACCAGGGCCCGTTCCTGAGGCCGACGCTCGAAGGGGGTACCGTTGCCTTCCGCTGGGGACGCAACACCCAGAACACGGGGGTGGACGCGACGGTGCTCTGGTCGCAGGACCTGGTCACCTGGACCCCCAACGCCCGGCTCCAGATCACCGTGGTGGCTCCGCCCCGGCTGGGTTCGACGGTGGAGACCGTCGAGATGCGGGTCGCCCACACGGCCAAGGCCGGAATGTTCATGAAACTCCAGTTCACCCCGCGGTGACCTGCAGGTTCATGCCCGTGGCTTGCGGGCCGCGGAGGCGGGCAGGAGGAGGCAGAGGGCGGCGGCGATGATCATTCCCGCCCCCAGAAGGCTGAACGGGATGGTGACGCCGGCGGTTTTTTTCTTCAGTGCGCCGACGATGAACGGCCCGAGGAACCCGCCAAGGTTGCCGATGGCGTTCACCAACCCCATCACCGCCCCAAGGACGCTCTTGGGAAGCGTCTCTGCGGGGATCGCCCAGAAAGGGGCCATCGCGGCGAAGGGGCCCGGGATGGCGAAGCAGAGAAGCGCGTACGAGAGCCAGAAGTTCACCGGTTTGAGCAACACGCTGGCGATGAGGCAGACCCCGCTGATGGCGTAGGCTGCGGCGGCGTGGCCCCGACGCTCGTGGGCCCGGTCGGAGAGGTACGAATTCAGCACCATCAGGATGGCGGTGACGACGTACGGGATGGCGAACAGCACCCCGTAACGAAGCCCGCTGGGAGCAGCGCCGGTCCCGCGCAATCCCTCGGTGAGAAAGGTCATGCACCCGTAGGCGGCGCAGTTGTGCAGAAAATAGATTCCGAGCATCACCGCCACCGTCGGCTGCAGGAACGCCGCCATGAGGGGGGCCTTCTTCACAGGCTCGAGATCCGCAGCCTCGCGTCCCAGGGTTGACTCGAGGTAGTCGCGCTCCTCGGCGGAGATCCAGCGCGCCTGCCGGGGATGATCGCTGATGAAGTAGAGCCAGATCGGGAGCCAGAGAAACGGGAGCGCCCCCTCGATAATGATCATCTTCTGCCACCCCCACGCCCCGATCATCCACCCCGTCAAGGGAGCGGAGACCGCCACGGCCAACGGCTGGCAAAGGTTCCAATACGCGTTGGCACGGGCCCGCTCGTGGCGCGGAAACCAGTTCGCCAGCAGGACCAGGGTGGCCGGGAAGACGCCGCTCTCGGCGACGCCGAGCAGGAACCGCATCACCTCGAACCCTCGAAACGTGGTGGCCAGCCCACACCCCACGGCACACACTCCCCAAAGCACCAAAAGGATCGCCACCAGCTTTCGGGCGCTCCACCGGCCGGCAAGGTATCCCCCCGGGATCTGGAGCATCACATACCCGAAGAAAAAGATCCCCGCGGCCTCCCCCTTCAACCGGTCATCCATGAGCAGATCCTTCATCATGCTCGAGATGTTGGGATCGAGAGCGAGGGAGACATTGGTCCGATCAATGTACGAAATCGTGTACATGATCAGCGCCACCGGGATGATCCGCAGCCAGCGTTCGGCTTTCATTCGCGGGTGAAATTCAGGAGGTGAAGAGGGGCGGCGATCGAAGAACCGTGGTTTCCCCGGTCGTTCCGCATCGGCAATCCCGGGGTCGGCCGAGACCCCGAACTGGGATTCAAAGTGGAGGACACGCAGGATTGATACCTGCTTCAGGCGGCGATTCAACCCCCGATTCGCCTTGAGCACCAACAGCCCCCACCCCCCCCCCCCCCCCCCCCC
>DMJJ01000567.1 GCA_003452185.1 Verrucomicrobiales bacterium
CCCAGTCCTCGTGGAGCTTGAGGCCGATGGCCCCGGCGAGGATCTGGTCCGGGAGCCCCTCGGGCAGGGAGGTGTTTCCCTTGCCGGTGAATCCGAAGTTGAGCGGCAGGTCATCCACCGCCTGGAGCATGGCCCGGAGGTGGAATGGGGAAGGGGTGCAGGTGGTGGCGCAGGTGCCGGTCGCCGGACCCGTGCCCCCTCCGATCATGGTGGTGAGGCCGGCTGCCACGGCCTCGTGGGCCTGCTGGGGGCAGATGAAGTGGATGTGGGTGTCGAGCCCGCCGGCGGTCACGATCAGTCCCTCGGCGGCGATGACCTCCGTCGTCACGCCGATCACCATCCCGGGGGTGACCCCCGCCATCACGTCGGGGTTGCCCGCCTTGCCGATCCCTGCGATCCGGCCCGACTTGATCCCGAGGTCCGCCTTGTAGATGCCCGTCCAATCGACCACGAGCGCGTTGGTGATCACGCAGTCCAGGGCCCCCGAGGCGCCGATGCCCGCGGCCTGGCCCATTCCCTCGCGGATGACCTTCCCGCCCCCAAATTTGCACTCATCCCCGTAGACCGTGAAGTCGCGCTCCACCTCCAGGAGCAGCGAGGTGTCCCCGAGCCGCAGGCGATCCCCTGTGGTGGGGCCGAACATGGCGGCGTAGTGGGCGCGTTTCATCTTATGAGCCATGGGTCACCTCCTGGTGGGCGAAGCCCCGTTCGCCGACCCGCCGGGCGGCGAGTCCGCGGCCCGTCTCCCCGACGGCCCCCGTGGCCAGGCCATTGCCCCCTTGGATGACCCGGCCGCCGGCGATCTCCACAAGCCGGACCGTGCGGGTTTCCCCCGGCTCGAACCGCACGGCGGTTCCTGCCGGGATGTCGAGGCGGAGGCCGTATGCCAGCGTGCGATCGAATCGAAGCGAGGCGTTCGTCTCAATGAAATGGTAGTGGCTTCCGACCTGCACGGGCCGGTCTCCGAGGTTGGTGACCGGGAGGGTCACGGTTCGTCGACCTTCGTTCAGGAGGATCTCCCCCTCCGGGGTGAGGCATTCGCCCGGGATGTGGAGGTCCGCGGCGGGAGGCTCCCCGAACAGGGCGGGGTCGGGAATCGGCAGGAAGCTGCCATGCAGGGCGAGGCGCATCTCCCCCTGCTCGCGGGCGATGGGGTGGTGGACGGTCACGAGCTTGGTTCCGTCGGGGAAGGTCCCCTCGACCTGAACCTCGGTCACCATCTCCGGGACCCCGTGCATCACCTGGTGGCGCCCGAGCAGTTGTCGCCCGAGGGACATGAGCTCGGCCACGCTCCTCCCATCCCGGATCAGCTCCAGGAGGACGGTGGCAATGAGGGCCACGGCCTCGGGGTGGTTGAGGCGGAGCCCCCGGGCGAGGCGTTTTTGGGCCAGGAATCCCGCCTGGTGGAGCTGGAGTTTGTCGAGTTCGCGTGGGTTGAGGTGCATGGGGCAGGATCAGGATTTGCGGGACCAGGGATCGTCCCCCAGGGGGTCCGCCAGGCGGGCCAGGTGGCGGTGAAGGAGGCCTCCGACCTGTTCGACGGAGGCTCCCGCGATCCGGAGCAGGGCTCCTCCATGGATCGGGCTCGCGCTGCAAACGAGGGGTTCTCCGGGCAGCACCGGGTGGGCGGCGGTTTGCTCCAGGAGGGCGGCTGACAGGGGGGCCAGGACCGGGCCGGTCAGCAGGAGCGAGGCGATGCATTCAAACCCTCCCATTCGGTGGGGGTCCTGAAGCGGGCCCTCGCCGGGGGAGAGGCGCACGGAGTCGAGCAGGACCCGGCGTCCGCCGACGAACAGGTCGTTGCGGCTTGAGAAGAGCGAGAAGGCCCAGCGTTCGCCCCGGGCGGAGCGTCCCGAGCTCACCCAGTCGAGGAGGGCAAGGCTCGCATCGGAGGCGAGATGGAACTCCTGACGCTGGCGGTAGAGCGAGTCCCCGAAGGCCTGGATCGGGTCGGGCGCCAGCATCAGGAAGGAGCCCGGGCCGAGGACCGCCAGGGTGTCGTGGCCGCTGGGGCGTCCGTCCGGGTTGCGGTAGACCTTGGTGGAGGACTGAGTCCCGAGGAAGCAGCGGGCCTCCCGGCCGAGCCGCACCCGCAGCCTCGTGTTGTCCCCTGCAACCAGGCCCCCCCCGTAGCTGCTGAGATAGGCCCAGACGCTCGGGCCTCGGGACCTCGGGCAGAGCACCTTCATCGGGCTTGTGGCGTAGAGGGAGGTCACGGCGCTCGCGCCGTCGATCTGCTCGACCTCCAGGGAGGCCCACCCAGGGGTGCCGGGCAGGAGTGCGTCCGCGAAATCCGAGGCCTTGGGGGAGTGGGGCATGGGGGGTCCTGAGGGGGTCATTGGAGGAGGGCGGCGAGAAGAATCAGCGCCCCGCCCATGGCCTGGGCGGTGGAGCGGACGTCGGGATGCCGGGTCAGCCGGGAGATCCACATCAGGGCGGTGCCTCCCGTGACCAGGAGGGTGAGATGGTAGGGGCTGCGGAGCACATGCTCCAGGCCCTCGCCGGCGAGGGCATGCCCCGGGTGGGCCGTCGCGGAAAGGGCCCCGCAGGCCAGCAGGAGCAGGAGCCGGGGGGCCAGGGGCGGAGCGGGGCGCAACGTGGGGAGGCTGGGTTTCATACGGTGAGGTGCTTTTTGACGATCTCGTCCGTCAGTTCGCGGATGGGGCCCTGGGCGACGACGGCGCCCCGGTCCATGGCGTAGAAGCGGTCGCCCACATCGATGCAGAAGTCGAGGTACTGCTCCACGAGGAGGATCCCGATCCGGCCTTCGGCCCGGATCGCCCGGATGGCATCGGCCACCTCCCTGGCCGGGTCGTCGTGGGGGGTGGAGCGGCCGAGCCCCTCGTCGCGGAGCGTTTTGATCGTCTCGCCGATCTGGTCGATGATGTTGGGCTGGATCCCCTCGGTCGGCTCGTCGAGCAGCAGGACCTTGGGGTTGGTGAGGAGCGCCCGGCCGATCGCAAGCTGTTGTTGCTGGCCTCCGCTGAGCACGCCCCCCTTGCGCTGGGTCATCTCCCTGAGCACGGGGAAGAGCTGGAACACCCGGTCAAGCTCCCCGTTGAGCTTCCGGGACTGGGCGATGGCCCCGATACGGAGGTTCTCCATCACGGTGAGGTTCGGGAAGATGTCCCGTCCCTGGGGGACGTAGCCCAGGCCGAGCCGTGCGCGGGCATCCGGGCGGAGCGACTCGAGCGGGTGGCCGTCCAGGTGGATGCTCCCGGAGTCGAGGCGGACCAGCCCGGTGATGGCCTTGAGGGTGGTGGTCTTTCCGACCCCGTTCCGGCCCATGAGGCAGACGACCTTGCCGGGCGGCACCTCGAGGCTGACATCCCGGAGGATGCGGGATCCGTCGTAGCTGACGTGGAGGTTGGAGAGGGTGAGCATTACTCGGGCACGGGATCGGTGCGTTTTTTCCGGCCGAGGTAGACCTCCACGACGCGAGGGTCGCTCTGAACCTCGTCGACCGTCCCCTCACAGAGGACCGTCCCCTGGTGGAGGACCGTGACCTTGCGGGCGATCTGGCGCACGAAGGTCATGTCATGCTCGATGACCACGATGCTGTGGCGGCCGGCGAGGCTCAGGAGGAGCTCCCCGGTCTTGTGGGTCTCCTCGTCGGTCATCCCGGCGGCCGGCTCGTCGACCAGGAGCAGGCGGGGGTTTTGCGCCAGGAGCATCCCGATCTCCAGCCACTGCTTCTGCCCATGGCTGAGGGCGCCGGCCGGGGTGGAGGCCTTGTCTGCCAGGCCGATGGTGGTGAGGACCTCATGGATGCGGTCGCGTTGGGCGGGGGTGAGCCGGGCGAACAGGCAGGACCAGAGGCTGCGGCTCCCTTCGAGGGAGAGCCAG
>DMJJ01000564.1 GCA_003452185.1 Verrucomicrobiales bacterium
GGCCAAATACCGCTGACCCGCGGGCACCCACCCACCCAGCCCCCTCTGCCAAGAATTCATGGAACTCATCCACCTCATCCTGGACTGGGTGGTCCACATCGACCGCCACCTGGGCGACCTCATCCACCAGTTCGGCCCCTGGTTCTACGTCCTGATGTTCGTGGTGATCTTCTGCGAGACGGGACTCGTCGTGACCCCGATCCTCCCGGGCGATTCCCTCCTCTTCGCGATGGGGGCCTTTGCCGCGAACCACGACTTGAGCCTTCCGCTGATTCTGGCCCTGGTCCCCTCGGCCGCCATCCTTGGGGACCTGACCAACTACTCGCTGGGGCACTGGCTTGGGCCGAGGATTTTTCGGGGAGAGAACGTCCGGCTGCTGAACCGAAAACACCTCGATCGAACCCGTGAGTTCTACGAAAGGCACGGGAGCCGGACCATCATCATGGCCCGGTTTGTCCCGATCGTCCGCACCTTTGCCCCGTTCGTGGCCGGGATGGGGGCGATGCGGTTCGGGCGATTCGTCGGGTTCAGCCTGGCGGCCGGACTGCTTTGGACGGCCCTCTTCGTGCCGGCGGGCTACTTTTTCGCGAACAACGAGTTTGTCCGAACGCGGTTTTCCCTGGTCATGCTGGCAATCATCGTGATCTCCGCCCTTCCAGCCCTGTTCGAGGTTCTGAAGGCCCGTCGGGAGAAAGCCGGGTAAGGCCCGCCCAGGCGCATCGGCTCATTCCCCGGAAGCCTTGCGTCGGCCGGAGGCAGGCGGGGCCGTGTCGGCATACTTCCTCAGGGCGGCTGCACGCGACTCCCATTCTTTCCATTCCTCGACGCGGCTGGCGAGGGCCGGAAGGGACCGCCCCCGGGCCAGGGTTTTGTCGAGCTCCGGGATCCGGGTGGCCACGCGCCGCCGGTCGCCAAACCCCATCTCCGCCTCCAGAAGGGAGAGAAGATTCTCGGGGAAATCGGGTGCAAGATCGACGGCCCTCTGGAGGTGCTGCCGTGCTTTGGATTTGCTCCCGATGCTCGTCGGCCACCCGGGCGCCTGGGCGTAGAGCATTCCCAAGGACCGTTCCGGCCCGGCGTCGCGGAATCCCGGGTCCAAGGCCACCGCCGCCAGGAAGTGGCGCTCCATTTCGGAAACCAGCCCGAGGGCGGTGAAGACGCGGGTTCGGGCTAACTGGCCCAGATTCATTGCGAGGAAGAAGTGGCCCGCCACATTGTTGCTGGACCGCCGGACCACCTCGCGGGAGGCCGAAATCCCCTCCTCAGCCAGGGCGGACCGTTCTTTGTCGGCGGAGCAAAACTCCGCCCGATCGAAGCAGGTCTCCGCCAGGGTGGAGGAGCGTTCCAGGTCGAACCGGTTCGTCTCCCACGCCACCCGGGCCGCCCGGTAACGGGCTTCGGCCTCGGGAAGGCCTCCCATCGCCCCTCCCGCAAACCAGGCTGCCAGAAGGAGTCCCAGAATCGGGAGAACCGCCCTCCCCCCCCTGGGGGAACGCAACCTTTTACCCGTTTCCGGGGTTCCATGGGGGTGGGAGTTCTGTGTTGCCATGACCTCTTTCCACTCTATATTGACCGGGTGAAACGAAACAAACAGCTTTTCTCCGGGGTGGCCTTGCTCACCCTCGCCGCCGCATTGTGCGGTTGCGGAGGGTTCTCCGGAAGCAAGAGCGTTTCCCCTGCCAGTTTCCTCCTTCCGGGGCTGGGAGGGATCCAGACCCCTCCGGCCAGCCCGGAGCCCTCGGTTTCACAACCCGCCGTTTCCGGCGTTCTCCTAGCCGCCCATTAAGGTCCTATGCGATTTCCACTGGCTCTCACGGTCAAGATCGCCAAGCACATCATTCGTCACAAGATGGCGCGAACCCCAAAGTTCGCGATGGTTCTCCAGCTTGAGCCGCTCCACACCTGCAACCTCACCTGCACCGGCTGCGGCCGGATCCGTGAGTATTCCACCAGCCTCAAGGACATGGTCCCGCTGGAGCGCTGCCTCGAGGCAGCCCAGGAGTGCAACGCCCCGATGGTGTCGATCTGTGGTGGCGAGCCGCTGATCTATCCCAAGATCGAGGAGCTCGTCGTCGGGCTTCGCGGCCAGGGACGCATCATTTACATCTGCACGAACGGAGTGTTCATGCGGAAAAAGATGCGGGACTACATGGCCACGGTCTTCACCCCGGCCATGGAGCCTGTCCTCCAGAGGCTCGTCGACGAGCAGCTCGTCACGGAGAAGGAGGCGGAGGGGATCCGCAAGGCCGACGCCACGGCGCGGCAGAAGACGGTGATCGCCCCGTCCAAGTGGCTTTACTGGAACGTTCATGTCGACGGACTCGAGTACACCCACGACCTCATCGTCGAGCGGGAGGGGGTTTTCAAGGAGTGTGTCGCCGCGATGAAGATGGCGAAGATCCTTGGATACCAGGTGGCCACCAACACCACCGTGTACAAGGAGACGGACGTCCAGGAGCTCGAGGAGATGTTCAAGTATCTCAGCTGGCTCGGCGTGGACGGTCACACCATCTCGCCCGGATACGACTACGACGCCGCCAAGAAGGACATGGTGAAGCGGCTTGGGCGCAACCCGACCGACTTCTTCCTCACTCGCGACCTCACCCGGGCCAAGTTTGCCAACATCGAGCGCTGGGGCCAGATGTTCACCATCTTTGGCACCCCCGTGTACCAGGAGTTCCTCGCCGGCAAGCGGGAGCTGACCTGCACCGCCTGGGCCATCCCGACGTTCAATGTCCGGGGATGGAAGGCCCCCTGTTACCTCATGACCGATGGCCACTACAACGGCTATCATGAGATGCTGGAGAAGGTCGACTGGGAGAAGTACGGGGTTGTCGACGGAGTCGCCCGGGATCCGCGGTGCGAGAACTGCATGGTTCACTGCGGGTATGACCCCAGCGGTGCCCTCGGCACCAACTACCAGCGCGGCGACAACTGGAAGAACTTCAAATACAACTTCGCCAGCAAGCCCCTCCCCTACGCGGCGGGTGACAAGGTGGTGGCGTTCAATGGCGCCTCCATCGGCAAGGGTCACCTGGCCGAGGCCAAGGCGGCCGTGAAGGGGGAGCTCTCCGGCGCCCGGTCGGTATTCCAGCGGAACGGCCACCACGACCATTCGGAGGGAGAGGCCCCTGCCGGCGGCGCCGACACCACCCAGCGGGACGAACTCCTGGCCAAGATCAGCGCGGGAAAGAACATTCCCCTCAAGAGCGAGTAGCCCGCCCCCCCAACGGCGAATCGGCAGCTCAGCGATTCAGCTTCCTGCAACTCCGGCCCCGGTGGGCCGGAGTTTTCATTACCGGGTCTTGATCTCGACCTCCCGAAAACCGAGCGACCCCAGGAAGAGCCGGAGTTGTTGACGCGCCCTCTCAAGCGCCTCCTTCTGGATCCCTTGCTCCCCGGCGGAGAGCCGGATTGCTTCCAGGGCCTGGCGCCGGGCGCTTTGCTCCAGGTCCTTGTCGAACGGACGCCAGAACGCCGTCTTGTGCTCCCACACCTCCGTCTTGCGATCATCGACGTAACAGTCGGTGATCCTCGGGGAAGGGAGGGTCATCACGACCTTGCGTCCCGTGACCTGAACATCCTCGGGACGCACCCCCGCCAAGTCGACCCCCGCCTTGACCACGGCGTGGAGCAGCAGGATGACCGAGTCCTTCCCGAGGAGCGAGGGCTCCCCGTCGAGCTTCACCACCTTTTCCACGACGTACTTCACCATCACCAGATCGTTCATCGATTGCACCTGCGTGATGATCGTGGTCGTGGGGGTCATGACGCTCCGGGTGGAGCGAAGGTATCGGAGCGTGGGGAGCATCACCCCGAAGAGAAGGAACAGGCCGAGGAAGATCAGCAGCGCAAGCCCGAGCGTCCACCAGCGAGTCCTGAACATGGGGGGAAGTTAGCGGTAGCCCGGGGGATTTGTCCCCCTTTTTCCGCACCCCTGCCCCACCCCCGCGGTGTCTGCTTCCGCCTGCAAGCGCCCCCCAATGACCGTCGCGACACCTCCGGGATCAGGAGTCCGCCCCCTCATCCGTGAAAATCCGGTCCCATCCGTGGTAAAACTTCTCCGGTCTTCATCCGGTCCGCGGTCTCCCCCGCAACTCCCCATTGCCCCGGCCAGCTCCCCGCGGTAACCTCCCCCCCCGAATGAACGTTGCTCCAGCAGCCTTTCCCCGCAGCCGCCCCCGGCGCCTCAGGAGTCTTCCGGCGCTTCGACGCCTGGTGGCCGAGACCCGGCTCTCGGCTTCGCAACTGATCCTTCCCCTGTTTGCCCGCCCGGGCCGCCGTGAGCGGCGGCCCATCGGCTCGATGCCGGGGGTCTTTCAGCTCTCCGTGGATGAACTGCTGAAGGAGGCTGAGACCGCCTTCAAGGCCGGCGTCCCGGGGGTGATCCTGTTCGGGATTCCGGCGTCGAAGGACTCCCGCGCCACGGGCGCCTATGCCCGAAACGGAATCGTCCAGCAGGCGGTCCGCGCCCTGCGACGCGAGCTTCCCGATCTGCTCATCGTGACCGATGTCTGCCTCTGCGAGTACATGAGCCACGGCCACTGCGGCCTGGTGGAGAAAGGGCCCCGCGGACCGGTGATCCGGAACGATCCAACCCTGGCCCTGCTGGCCCGCACCGCGGTGAGCCATGCCGAGGCGGGGGCCGACCTCATCGCCCCGAGCGACATGATGGATGGCCGCGTCGGGGCGATCCGCGAAGCCCTCGACAAGTCGGGATTCACCGACACGCCGATCATGTCGTATGCGGCCAAGTTCGCCTCCGCATTCTACGGGCCGTTTCGCGAGGCCGCGGAATCGGCCCCCCACTTCGGCGACCGGAGGAGCTACCAGATGGATGCAGCCAACGGGGACGAGGCCCTCCGCGAGGTGGCGCTCGACATCCAGGAGGGGGCCGACATCGTGATGGTGAAGCCGGCCCTGGCGTACCTCGACATCCTTCATCGCGTGAAGAGCGAGTTCCGGCTTCCGACCGCCGCCTACGCCGTGAGCGGGGAGTTCTCCATGATCAAGGCCGCCGCCGCCCGGGGGTGGATCGACGAGCGGGGGGCGACCCTCGAGGCACTTCTTTCCATCCGTCGCGCGGGGGCCGATATCATCCTGACCTACTCTGCCGTGGATGTCGCCGGGTGGCTCAAGGCCGGAGCCTGACGCCGGCACGGCCCCTCCTCCCGGAGGATTACCCCCAACCCCTCATGCGCATCATTGGAGGCACCGCCTCAGGCCGCACCCTCAAGGTTCCCACGGGACTGGGGGTTCGCCCCACCCCGGATCTGGTCCGTCAGGCTATTTTCAACAGCCTCGGGGATCGGACCCCCGGGGCCCGGGTCCTGGACCTGTTCTCCGGCTCGGGGGCCATGGGGCTCGAGTGCCTGAGCCGCGGCGCTGAGTGGGTGCTGAGCGTCGAGAAGTCCGGCAAGCACGCGGCGATGATCCGGCACAACATCGAGGCCACCCGCCTCCCGGTCGAGCGACATGACCTGCGGGTGGCGGATGCCTTCACCGTCATCCGACAGTTGGCCGATGCCGGGCGAACCTTCACGCTCATCCTGGCGGACCCCCCGTTCGGCGAGAAGAACATCGGGCATCGCTCCCGCTCCCTCACCCAGCGAATGCTGGATGATGAGCGGCTGCCAAGCCTCCTTGAGCCGGGAGGAATCATGGTGCTCGGCCATACCAGCCGCGACACCGTCACGCTCACGCCCGCATGGGAGGAGCTCAAGGAGATGAGGCACGGCGATTCGATGATGCGGTTCCTGAAACCCGCCCGCCCAGCGCCCCCGTCGACGGATCCCGCCACGCCGCCTCCGGAGCCCGGGGTTACGGAAGGTTCCAACGGGTGACCCGGGTGTTCCCGTTGATCATCTCGCGTCCGCCGAACGTGAGCTCCTCCGGCCCGAGCCGCAGGGCCCCGAGGCTTTTCAACGCCCGCGCATAGACGTTCGTCCCGACGAGCTCCAGGATGCGCGTCCCTTCCCGGATCCGGAGCGGCATCACCGGAAGGATCGGCTCGGTCGAGGGAGGAAACACCCACTCACGCCATTGTTTGTCGACCCCCACGCCTTCGGAAGCCCCGGCGGCCGGTACCTTCCGACCGACAGCCGGCCATCGCCACTCGCCCCCGTCCCCAGGGGCTTCGGGCTTCCGTAGCAGCACCGAATAGTGATCGGTCTCGGGGACCGTCATCAGCGGGCCGACAGGCGTCGGCCAGTCCATGTCAAATGTCCGCTGGCTGAACTGGACCTCGGCCCCATGGGCCGAAAGGGCGGCCTCAAGACTCGGGCTTACGGGACAGACAATCAGCGGGGGCAGCTGCCAGTCACACGGAAGCGGATGCCATTCGAACCGGGCGTGAAAACGATAGCCCCCCGGCTGCGACGACTCGCTCCCCAAAAATGCCCAGGCATGGAATGGGTAACGGAGCAGCGCGCTCGCCCAGTAGCGAACGCGCGTCAGGGGATCCCGGGGGACCGCCTGCGACCACTCCCAGACCTTCGGAAGGCGCTTGAGCTCCTCGCGCGGAAACCCCGATGAAGCCAGCTCCGCAGCGGTCGAAGGGATGAGCCTCGACCCGTAGATCGGCATGAGCGAGATATCCCCAGCCCCCTGGGCAAACTCGAGCCTCAGCCCCTGGTCGTTGAGCTGGAGGGACGACGGGGCGTGCTGAAGAAGAATCCCCATCGGACAATCGCTCCGCTCCCACCCTTGAGCCCCTTCGAACCAGGCGAGAATCCAGCGCTCCTGGATCTTGGAGACATCGGCAGGGGTGCCGTTGGTCACGATCTTGGGTCCGTTCGCGCCAAACGCCACATAGTGCGGGGGACCGGAGTGGTTGTCCGCATACGGGGCAAACAACACCACCACGCGGGACGTGGTGTGGAGGAGCAACGCGGGAGAGAGCTGGCTCTCCACGACACTCAGCGCCCCGTGCCCCATCGCCTCGGAGAGGAGGCGTGGCGGCTCGGGGGTCCGGGGCGGCACCCCCGTCATCAGACCGTCAGGCTCCCCTCGGCGACAGCCAGCGATCACGAGCAGCATCGCGGCCAGTAGGACCCTTGCCCCTTTGCGCAGCGAGGGGGGACCAGAGAATGGAGCATGTTGTGTGGGCGGTATCTCCACAGACAGCGTGTTGTAGAGGAGTGCGCCAAGCGGCACAAGCCATCAGATCAGGGGCGGCAAATTTTTCATCCCTCATTTCCAAAATGGGGTTACCCTGATCGTCGTCATGCAGAACCCCGACCTCAAGGGACTCACAGTCCTGATCGTGGAGGATGAACCGCTCCTCCGACGGCAGCTCGCCGCCGAAGTTCAGCGCCTCGGGGGCGAGGCGACGCTGGCCGGGTCGCTGGAAGAGGCGCGGCGGGCGACGGAGGGGGCGGACTTCGATTTCCTGCTGCTCGATGTTCACCTCCCCGACGGGCTCGGCACCACCTGGCTCAGGGAGGGGAACGGCCCGCGCAACGCCGGGGTGGTCATCATGACCGCGCACGGCGAGGTTCAGGGGGCGGTGGAGGCGACCCGGCTTGGGGCTCTGGACTACCTGGTCAAGCCGTTCGAGCCGGCGCAGGTCTCCCTGGTACTGGCCCGGGCGCGACGGGAGCGCCAACAGTCCCGCATCGATGAGCACCGCCGGTCCGACGAGCTCCCGGCCGGTGAGGGGTTCTTTTTCGGCTCCTCCCTCTCCGCGGTCGAGCGACAGCTCGAGAAGATCGTGGCCGCTGATCGACGGATGGAACAGCATCTGCCCCCGGTGCTCATCCAGGGGGAGACCGGGACGGGCAAGACAACCATCGCCCGGTGGCTTCACCACAGGGGGCCCCGTGCGGGGGCGCCGCTCGTGGAGGTCAACTGCTCGGCGATGCCCGACAGCCTGGCGGAGTCGGAGCTCTTCGGGCACGAGCGGGGCGCCTTCACCGATGCGCGGGCTGCCCGCATGGGGCTGTTTGAGGCAGCCAACGGTGGCACCCTCTTCCTGGACGAGTTGCCAAGCCTCTCCCCCCTGCTTCAGGCCAAGGTGCTCAAGGCTCTCGAGGATCATCGCATCCGACGGCTGGGGGGAAACCGGGAAATCCCGGTCGATGTCCGCGTGATCGCCGCGGGTCCGGCCGACCTTGCCCGCCTGGTCACCGCGGGCGAGTTTCGACAGGATCTCTACCATCGCCTCGACCTCTACCGGATCGCCCTCCCGGCTCTCCGGGACCGGCGGGAGGACCTCCTGCTCCTGGCCGATCTTCTCCTGCGCGGCATTGCGCGACGCCACCGGGTGCCGGCTCGCCCCATCGCCCCCGAGGGTCGTGAGCGTCTCCTTGGAGCCGGGTGGCCAGGGAACATCCGGGAGCTGAGCCACGAGCTCGAGAGGGCCCTGGTGTTTGAGGAAGGGCCCGAGCTCCTGTTTGAGCACCTTGCGGGGGGGCGGGGTTCGGCAGCGGAGCCCGCACCCCCGGGCGACGCGCCCCCCTCGTCGCAGGAGTGGTTCAACCCCGGGTTCCGGTTCCCGGAATCAGGGTTCTCCCTGGAGGCGGCGATCGGGAGGCTGATCCAGCATGCCCTGGCGCAGACGAACCAGAACGTCTCCGCTGCCGCCCGCCTGCTGGGAGTCTCGAGGGACTATATCCGTTACCGCCTCACGGGCCAAAAGCCCCCGGAGTAAGGGCCGGCGGGTTGGCCCGGAACACGGCTTCACGAAGGGGAGCCGGGCCTCGCGATCCAGCTCTCAGGCCCCCTCCCCCAGATGCCGCATCAGGAGGGATCGCAGGGCTGCCGGATTCAGGAGAGTGATCTTCTTGCCGTTCACCTCGACCAGCCGCTGTGCCCGCAGCTTTGCCAGGGTACGGGAGAAGGTTTCGCTCACAGTGCCAAGCTCCGCCGCCAGCACCCGCTTGGTCGTCTTGAGCTCGATGGTCGCCGGCTGCGCCCCCACGGGGGTCGGGCAGCGCTTCAGCAGCCAGTTGGCCAGGCGGGTCTCCACATCCTTCATCGTCAGGTCCTCGAGCTGGCCGACCAGCACCCGCAAGTGGATGCTCATAGCGCCGAGCATCCGGAGCGCCAGTTCCGGCTGGCGCTTGAGCAGCGCGAGGAACCCCGCCTTCTGCACCAGCAGCACCTGCGTGCTCTCCACAGCCCGGGCATCCGCCGGATACCCCCGCTCGTTGGTCAGCGCCCCCTCGGCAAACGATTCCCCCGCCCGAAAAACGTGGATCACCTGTTCCTTCCCGGCGGCATTCACGCGATGAACATTCACCGCACCGGATTGGACGATGTAGAATCCATGGGAGACATCCCCCTCGTGGAATAGATAGTCCCCCTTGGCGAGCATCTTCACGGTGACGAGCGCCGCCACCGACTCGAGGTCCGCAGGAGAGAGGCCCGCAAAAAGCTGGCACCCCCGAAGCGTGTTCATCAAACCGACCTGCCGAAGCTGGGAGGATGGGGCGTTGGGCATGAGAGCCTCTACGATGATTTGCGCCAGAAGTAAACAATCCAGTCGGTCCCGCCCCCCCGCTCCACCTTGGACTCGAAGCCCTGGCTCCCCAGAAACTCGATCAGGGGGGAGGGAAGGAACGGGGCGACGATGATCAACCCCTCATCCCCGGCCAGGAGCTCCACCCGCTTGCGGATCTCAGGAAAGGGTTCCCCCCCTTCCCTCAGAATGGGCCTTACGTCAAACCGCTTGAATTTGGAAAGTGGCGGCATGCCCTCCATCGGTAACGTTTCATCGGGGGGAAAGCGAGCCCGGAACCGGGGTTGCTTTGAGACAAATCAAGGTTAGCCATCCCTCTCCTGGCTAACTAGGGTGCTTGGAAAAGAAGCACCGCGCCAGATGCCGACAACGTCCCTCCCCGAGTCGTCCCCCGCCGCCCCGCCCTCGCCGGGATGGATCCGGGGGATGCTCGTTGCCGGGTGCCTGCTCGCCGGCGTCGCCGCCAGCCTGCCGCAGCGCGGCGCCACGAACTCCCCCGCCCCCTCCCGCCCCGACGCGGCCCTCCATGCCCAGGGACGCTTTGTGTACGAGCGCAACTGCC
>DMJJ01000565.1 GCA_003452185.1 Verrucomicrobiales bacterium
CGCGAGAATCGTGTCCCAATCCGTGGTTAGCCGATGAAGGAGCAGATGTACTCGCAGATGCCGGAGGGGACCTCGATGTCGAACCCCGACTTCGCCGGCACGTCGAAGGCCTGCCCGGTGCTGTAGGTCGCCACCGCCGACTGCCCATCCAGCTTCACCCGGCAGGTGCCGGCGACGATCTCCATCCGCTCCGCCTTGTCGGTGCCAAAGTGAAACGTTCCGGGGTAGATCAGGCCGAGGGTCTTCTTCGACCCGTCGGGAAAGAGGATCGAGTGGCTCACCACTTTGCCTTCAAAATAGACATTGGCCTTGGCGACGGCCGTAACCCCACGGAATTCAGCTGGAACGGATGACATTGCACCACTCTCCCGGCCTGCCCGATGGGTGTCAAGCGCCTGCAAGCCACGGGGGGCCGGGGTGGTTAAAGAAGGGTTGGGAGCGATCCGATGGAACCAGAGAATGAGTGCGCGCATGTACGGGTGGTTGGCGGCCGTGGCGGGGATCCTGATGATCATCGGGGGGGAGAGGGCGTCAGCCGCCATCCCGGCGGCCGGGGGAACCCGCGGAGCCTTCGAGGGCCTGCCGCCGTCGGCCCCCATGACCAACGACCTGGTGATGCGGTTTGACTCGCTTCAGGTCGGCCTCCAGACCTACTCCAACGTGGTGGTCACAGCGAAGACCTCAAGCGATGTGTTCATCCGTCACCGCAAGGGAATCGCAAATTTCAAGGTGAGCGAACTCAATGCCGAGGCACTCGAGAAACTCGGCTACGAGGTCCCGAAGTCGATGCAGAAAGTGGAGGCCAAGCCAATCGAGATGCCGGTGACCGTCACCCGCGCGATCACGCACGCGCGCACGAACGAATTCCTGGCTCACTGGAGCCGAATCCTCCTCTCCCGCGTCACCGCGCTCACCCACAAGGGGGGAATCGCCGTGGCCCGCGGCGCGGAAAGCTCCGGCGCCACCAACGAGCTTGGGGCAGGGGTGGAAGGGCCCGTCCCAGATGGAGGCGCCCCGGGGGAGGAGGCGACGGCGAGCAGCCCGGCGGGCAACCCGGATGAAGTCCCAACCCTCGCGGAACTCGAGCGCCAGGTCCCCCGCTGGGTCATCGTAACAGCATCGGCCACCCTGGTCTCACTCCCACTGATCTATTTCTTCTTCTGCTACACCGGAGGGATGATCTGCCGCAAAGCAGGGTCAAAGCCCGGGTTCCTGATCTGGGTTCCGATCCTCTCCCTCATCCCGTTGACCCGCGCCGCCCGGCTCCCCGCCTGGATGGCCGCCCTGTTCATCGTCCCGTTCCTCAACCTCCTCTTCGCCGTCGTCTGGTGCGTCCGCCTCTGCAACGCCCGGGGCAAGGGAATCATCGCCGCTCTCGGCCTCCTCTGCCCCATCACCTGGCCCCTCGCCTGGCTCTACCTGGCCTACTCCAAGTAGCCCTGGGTTGGCCTGCCGGAAGGCAAGTTAGGGTCAGCAATTTACGCCCCTCCTGGCAACAGAAGGGGGGAGTGGCTGCCGATTCTTCTTACTGAGTATGAAAGAGGCGGCATTGGATTTCCCTTCACGATCGGTGGTTTCAACCCCGACCCGTCCCAACCCACGGCGTGCCCAGGGGGCCGGAGGGGGAGCCGCGTCCGGTGGGCGGGGGCCTGGGGGAGAGCCAGCGGCATCCCAGCGATCGGGCCCTGGCCTGGGGTCGTGGTTTGGGCTGGCGCGGTGGTTTTCGTTCCGCAAGGGAGGGGAGCCGTTGAGCGGGGAGCAATCGCTTGCGGTGGGGGTGGACTCGCTCTCGAAGATCAAGTTCTGCGAGACTCTGGAGCAGATCCGCCATGACCTCTCCGGGGAGTACCTCGCCTCGGAACAGGTGCTGGGGGGATTTCGCCAGATGCGGGAGGGTCTTTCGCAGCTGAGCCAGAGCGTGCAGTCCATCTCCTCGGCGACCGCGAAGGCGACGGATCACACGCGGGCCGAGATTGACACCCTGGGGAGCGTCGATGGCCAGATGCAGCGGCTGAAGGAGGATTTTGCCAAGATGCGCCAGTTCCTGGGGGAGATCGGCCGGGTGGCGCTGCAGTCAAAGATCCTGGCCTTGAACGCCTCGATTGAGGCGGCGCATGCCGGCGTGGCTGGCGATGGGTTTGCAGTGGTGGCCTCGGAGGTGGGGTCGATGGCGCAGCAGGTCTCTGCGCTGAACGAGGAAATCGGGGGCATTGTCTCCAACCTGAACACCGAGGTGGATCGCACCGTGGGGGTCATCGCGAGCGCGAACTCCCGGATGCTGGCCACCCTGGGGGAGACCGAGGGGAACTCGCGCAACCTGCATGCGGCGGCGTCCCGCCTGGAGGAGATCAGCCGCACGATGTGCAGCAGCACCTCGAGCCTGGACCAGATCCAGGAATCGCTCCGCACCACCTCCGGCCGGACCGACGACCTCTGCGTCCTTGGGCGGGCTTACGAGAACCTGGTGGTCCAGCTTCGGAGGTTCAGCGGCGAGCGGCCCGATCCGCTCGAACGGCTGGTCCCGCTCGCACGGCGCAGCTCGTTTCGCGCCCCGTCCCGCTTCACCACGCCGGAGCCCGAGACCCTGCTCGCGGAGGAGGACACCATCATCTCCATCACCGACACCAAGGGGCGGATCACCTTTGCGAACGACACCTTCTGCCGGATCGCGGAGTACACCCCGGGCGAGTTAATCGGCCGTCCCCACAATCTGGTGCGCCACCCCGACATGCCCAAGACCGCCTTCGCCGACCTCTGGGCCCACATCCAGCAAGGGAGGATGTGGCAGGGGTACGTGAAGAACCGGTCCCGCAGCGGGGCGATCTATTGGGTCAAGGCGGCGGTGTTTTCGCAGCGGGACGCTTCCGGGCAGATCACCGGTTACATCAGCGTTCGGATGAAGCCCACCCGCGACGCCATCAGCCGGGCGATCGAGATCTATCGCCGGCTGCCGTAGGGCCCACTCTTACTGCAGGGCTCGTGATCGCAAGTCCCCCGGCCGCCCATGAACCCGCCGATCGACCTCCCTGAGAGCAAGCCACCCCTCATCCGTTTGTGGGCCTGTTCTGTTTTGTTGGGATTGCTCGATGCGTTGATCACGGCTCTGGTGTTTTCGTACATCCACGACATCCGCTGCGCCTTCCATTGCGGAACAGGTGTCCTGAGGGACTTTATCCACATCACACTTCTCTCCATTCTCTCCCTGCCCGTCTTGGGGCTCTTCCTCTACGGGTACTTGCCGGTCCGCGCGAGCCTCAGTCCATGGGCTCGGTTTTTCCTGCGGCTTCCGATCGTCTGCCTCTGCGGGTTGTGGGGGGCCTTCTACGTCGCCTTTCCGTTCGGCTGCCGGTATTTCTAACGACGGGCGGTTGCCCCGGTTTTCCGGCCCCCGGGGCCAACGCCCCAGAGGTGAGCCTGGCTCGGGGTCAGGGGGGAGGGGAGATACGAAACGGAGCGTGGGAGGTGAGCGGGGTGACCAGCGGCGTCCGTTCCGCCAGTCAAAATCCCGCCCATGGAACTCGGGCTGACACGTGGGTGGTCCGAAACAATTGCCCGAGATCCGGCTAGTCCGCCACAAAAAACCGCCAGTCCGCGATCCCGTGGTAGTTCCGGATGAAGGCGGTCACGGGAAGCTCGGGGGGCGGCTTGGGGTTCCGCAGCAGCCTCAGACCGGCCTCGTTGGGCGTCCGGCTTCCCTTATGGTTGTTGATCTCCTTCGCCGCCCAGACGCAGTTATCCCAGGTGTCCTTCCCCCCACGGGAGCGGGGCATGACATGGTCGATGCTCCCTTCGTCCGCCCGCAGAAGCCGTCCGGTGTACTGGCAGCGGTTGCCATCCCGTTCCCGGATCGACCGGGCATTCAGGGTGGGACGTCGGGTCGGGACGCGGGAGTAGTTCACCGCCACAACCACCGTGGGAACGCGGATGGGGCCGCGGATGGTCAGCACGGCATTGTCTTGGGGGCGAATGGGAAGCCCGAGCCACTCCTCCCAATCGACGGGGCGAATGTCCTCTTCGCCATTGATCTCCAACGCGGTGGCGGTGCCGGAGGCCATCTGGCAGAAGGTGTCGGCGGGGGTGCGAATATTGATCGCCTGCCAGTTCCGGTTCAGAACCAGCACGGTCGCCTTGTTGAGGACATCGCTCATACAGAGACTTCCTGGCACGCCGGGCCGGGGGCCGGTTCGCAAGGAGGGCCGGGCCCGGGCGTATGCGAGTATGACTTACCCCAGGACGGGGCCGGATTCCAGAGAAAAGCATCTCAAACCATTGACTTCCCCGGGCGCTTTCCCTATCTGATCCCGGTGTTCCACGGGCCTGGTTCCAGGTCCGCCGAAACCGAGAAGACCGAGGAGGTCTTGTCAGCGCCAGACCCGGTGTTCCGGGGGATAGGACCGCCTTTGTCCAAGGGTCCCCTCCAAACTGCGCGCACCTGTGGAGAGCCGCAGGATTGACTGGATGAAGACAACCGAGAACGATCGTTTGAAACACGAAGTTAGCAGCAACCACCCACTGAATCGTATGCCTCCCAAAACCGCCGAAAAAATTTCCGAGAAGGCCCCCGAGAAGTCGTCCGAGCGCGTGCAGGAGCGCAACGGGGCCGCGGAGGCCCGGGTTGATGTCCCGAAGGTCCTTTCCTCGGCTCAACAGCGGGACCTGGACGCCGCCATCGCCACGATCACGAAGTCGTTTGGCGAGGGGGCCATCATGCGACTGGGCGACGCGGGGATGCAGATGAAGATCGATGTGATCCCGACGGGGGCGCTTGCGGTCGACCTGGCCCTCGGGGCCGGAGGGCTTCCCCGGGGCCGGATCGTGGAGATCTACGGCCCGGAGTCTTCCGGAAAGACCACGCTCATGTTGCATGTGATTGCCAACGCCCAGAAGGCCGGGGGGCTGGCCGCCTTCATCGACGCCGAGCATGCGCTCGACCCGGCCTACGCGCGGAAGCTCGGCGTGAATGTCGACGAGCTCCTGGTGTCGCAGCCTGACAGCGGCGAGGAGGCCCTGACCATTTGCGAGACCCTGGCGCGCTCGAACGCCCTCGACGTCATTGTCATCGACTCGGTGGCGGCCCTGGTTCCCAAGGCCGAGCTGGAGGGGGAGATGGGGATGGCCACCATGGGAATGCAGGCCCGGCTCATGAGCCAGGCGCTCCGCAAGCTCACGGCGATTCTCAACAAGGCCAAGACGCTTTGTGTCTTCACGAACCAGCTTCGGGAGAAGGTCGGAGTGATGTTTGGAAACCCGGAGACCACCCCGGGCGGCAAGGCGTTGAAGTTTTACGCGAGCGTGCGTCTCGACATCCGGCGCAAGGATGCCATCAAGGATGCTGCGGGGCTCGCCATCGGCAATCAGGTGAAGGTGAAGGTGGTGAAGAACAAGGTGGCGCCTCCGTTTGCCGAGGCCGAGTTTGAGATCCTCTACAACCATGGGATCAACAAGGAGGGGAACCTCCTGGATGTCGGCATCAGCAACGGGGTGGTCGACAAGAAGGGGGCCTGGCTCCAGTTCCAGGGGGAGCTGATCGGCCAGGGGAAGGATGCCGCCCGGCAGGCGTTGATCGAGAAACCGGAGCTGGGGCGTCGGATCTACGACGCGATCCTGGCGAAGCGGGCTCCCGTGGTCGCGTCGGCGACGGCGAAACCCGGGGCCCAGCCCTGATTTTTCGGGCAGGTTGGCCGGCTTCTGGCTACGTTGCCCGCGTGCTGCGGCCTCGACCATGTCCCCGGGGATCCGGGGGAAGCGAAACCGGGAGCGCCCGATGGTGGCTCCTGGGTGTGGTTGCCATTTCCATCCTCGGATACCTTTGGCTCTCTGGCCCTTCCTCAACGCGGCGGCCGGCTTCTGGTGAAGCTGGAGTGCGGGTGGGGACTCCCGAGCCTCCCCCCACCCCCCCGGTCCGGCCAACACCGGAGCCCCGGGGGGAGGTGCCGCCTCCCCCGGCAGAATCGGCCGGCCGTCCCATCCTGGAGGCCTCGCCCGGGGTGGTGACTCCCCTTGGGACGGTGGTGATTCGAAGCAATCGGCCGGCCCCGGCCGATCTGCCACCGGTCGCGGGGACGCCCGGCGGGACCAACACCCCGCGGGTGGCCGACTCCGCGTCCGTCACCCCCTCGGGCGCCTTCGCCCGCGATGTCTTTGAGGTTCAGCTCGCTCTCTCGCGGCTTGGTTTCTCCTCCGGCTCGATCGATGGGAAACTGGGAAGCCAGACCCGGGCGGCGATTCGCGCCTACCAGGAACGGGAAGGGCTTCCCCCGACGGGCGGGCTCGACGCGACGACCCGCGCCAAACTCCAGCTCGTGGGGGAGGCGATCCTTCCCTACACCGTGACGGATGAGGATGTGCAGCGGCTTCGACCCCTGGCAAAGACCTGGCTCGCAAAGTCTGAGCAGGACCGCATGGACTATGAGACGGTGTTGGAGTTGGTATCCGAGAAATCCCATTCCCACCCCGCCCTGATCCGACAGCTAAACCCGGGAGTCGACTGGGACCACATTGCGGCCGGGAGCGTGGTGCAGCTTCCCGTGGTGGAGCGGCCGGCCCTCCCGGGTCGCGCGGCCTCGATCCGGATTTTTTTGAGCGGCAAGGTCCTCCAGCTCCTCGATGCCGAGTCGCGGGTCCTGTTGCACTTCCCGTGCAGCATCGCGAAGGACAAGGAGAAGCGCCCGGTGGGGGAGCTGCACGTTGAGAAGATTGCGCCGAACCCGAACTACACCTTCAACCCCGAGGTCTTCCCCGAGTCGGAGGAGGCCCGCCAGCTCAATCGCAAGCTGATCCTGCAGCCCGGACCCAACAACCCCGTGGGGGTTGCCTGGATCAGTCTCGATCGCCCCGGGTACGGAATCCACGGGACCCCCAGCCCGGAGCAGGTCGGCCGGACGGAATCGCATGGATGCTTCCGGCTGGCGAACTGGAATGCGGAGCTCCTGGTGAAACAGGTCTGGATCGGAATGCCGGTCGTGGTCGAGCCGTAGCCCGGGGGGCCTTCGTGGCGAGCTCCCGGCCAACCCTTTTCCCGGAGGGTTGACCTCCATCAAGGTTGTCACACCGGCCCTTTTGCTAAGTGTGGGGCGTGAAGTGCGATCCGGTCAGCTTCCCGGCACGATCGATACGGATTCCGGTGGGGATTCGCCGCCCCGTCCCGGATCGGCTTCCTGTTGAAATCCTCAACCCCTCAGCACGATGAACTCTCCTCAATGGGTCCGTTGGATGACCGTGGCCGGCCTGGGCGCCGGGGCGTCGTTTGGAATCGCGGCGGAGGCGCCGCCAGGTGGGGCCGCCCCTTCGGCCGGCCTGGTGAATGACTGGCTGCGTGACCGGTCGAAGGAGTTCACGGCGTGGGATATTGGAGGCCAGTTTCGAGCCCGGTTTGAACACCGGGATGGGTTCTCCATCACGGGGGCGGCGGGGTCGATGGACTTTCGCGACCACGGGGCCGATGTGGCCAACGGATACGGGCTTTTCCGGACCAAGGTGCACGTCGGCTACGCGCCGGCGGATTGGGCCCGGGTGTTTGTGGAGGGTCGCGACAGCTTCACGGTGGAGGATGATCGCTCGCCCCGTCCCGAGAACGATCGCACCGACCTGCATCAGGCCTATCTCGGGCTCGGAAACCCGAAGGAGTTTCCGGTGACGATCAAAGTCGGCCGCCAGGAGCTCTCCTACGGGGATGAGCGGCTGATCGGGGCCTCTGACTGGAACAACATCGGCCGTGTATTCGATGCGGCGAAGCTGCGGTATGAGAAGGGGGGGTTCTGGGTCGATGCCTTCAGCGGCCGGGTGATCATTCCGGACGACCACAATTTCAACGTGGCCAACGATTATGATTGGTTCTCGGGGGTCTATGCCTCCAGCCGGACGCTCCTCCCGAAGCAGGAGACCCAGGCCTATTTCCTGGCGCGCAACACCGGGCTGCAGTCCCCGACGGCCCTGGGGGCGGGGCTTCCGTCGCTGCTCAACGGGGCGACCCCTCGGGACATTTACACGGTGGGTACCCGGATGAAGTCGCTTCCGGGAGCCTTGGGGGCATGGGACTATTCCTTCGAGGCGGCGGGTCAGTTCGGACGCTTCAAGGAGACCGCGGCGGGGGCCAGCCTTGAGCATCGGGCGTTTGCCGGGCATGCCGCCGGTGGCTACACCTTCAAGGAGACGACGATGACCCCGCGTGTGGGGCTGGAGTATGACTACGCAACAGGGGACCACGACGCCACGGATGGGAAGCACACGACGTTCGAGAATCTCTTTCCAACGAACCACAAGTTTTATGGGTTCATGGACTTCGCCTCGCTCCAGAACCTCCACGATCTGCGGCTCTCGGCCTCGGCCAAGCCCTATGCCCCGTTGCTCGTGACCCTGGACTATCATGCCTTCCTGCTGGCCGACACCCACGACAGTTTCTACACCGTGGCGGGGGCGCGTCGCGGGGGGCTGGCGGCGACCCCCGGCACCGGATACGGGATCAACCCCGGGTACGGCAATTATGTCGGGTCGGAGGTCGACCTGGTGGCGACCTGGACGGTGAAGCGGTTCGGGACCTTCCAGGCCGGGTTGGGGCACTTCTTCACCGGGGACTACATCGAGCAATCGCTTTCGAGCGCGGCCTACGGGGCTGCGGATGCGAACTGGGTCTACCTCCAGGCGGTGTTCAACTTTTAGGCGGCTGCATTTGGCAGTTGAGGAGCTCGGGTCGGCTGCATAGGCTGCGGTGCCCTTAGGGCCTATGAGCGCACGCGCGATCATCCTCGGACTCCTGCTGATCATCGTCGGCCTGGCCGCCGGTCTCGGGTACCTGCTTGTCCGGGGGATCGCCCTCGCCCCCTCCGCGGCCGGGGAGGGCCCGCAGACCAACGTCGTCACGAAGGTGGCGGTGAGGAAGTTCAATTCCACGAACTACTTTGTCCGGGCCTCCGGGTTCCACTGGTCCTCGCTCGAGTCGACCAACTACGCCACCTACATCGAGAACCTGCGCGCGGTCGACTGCCCGGAGGAGACCATTCACGACATCATCATCGCCGACGTCGGGAAGCTGTACGCCCGCCGCCGGGCCGAGGTGCTCGGCAAGCGGGAGCCGGCCCCGTTCTGGAAGACCGAGAGCCCCTATGACCGCCGTCAGCAGCAGGCCCTCCACGCCCTTGAGCGGGAGCAGCGCACCCTGATCCGCCAGCTGCTGAACGTGGACCTCGACACCGAGCTGGCCGCGATGGGGGTCGACACCGGAGTGCGGCCCGTCGACCTCGGGTTTCTGCCCGAGGCGAAGCAGGAGCTGGTGCGGGGGGTGCTCGACCGGTACCGCCAGATGGAGGGGGTGCTGAGGGATGCCGCAGGGGGGATTTGGGGGGAGACGGACGACGAGAACCTGCGGCGCCTGACCCGCCAGGAGGAGTCGGAGCTTCAGTCGATGCTCTCACCCCAGGAGTTTGAGAACTACCTGCTCCGGCAGTCCCCCCTGGCTGCCGAGCTTCGCACCTCCCTGAATGGATTTGAACCCTCCGAGGAGGAGTTTCGCCGCATCTTCAGCCTGCGGCGCAGCTACGAGGATGCGGCCTCGGACGTCTCCCCCGGGGATGATACCGCTTCGGCCGATGGATCGGGACGGATCCGCGCCGACATGAAGGAGCTCCTCGACGGAGAGCTCAAGGAAGCCCTCGGGGAATCCCGCTGGAAGCAGTACGAGAAATTCCAGGAGCCGAGCTACCAGGCGCTGAACCAGGTGGGCGAGCGGTTCAACCTCCCCAAGGGGATCGCGGACGAGGCCTACGAGTACATGCGGATCGCGAACGAGCAGGTGGAAAAGCTCCGGCTGAACTCCGACGTCGAGGAGGATGCCCGGGCCGAGGCCCTGCGCAAGATTTCCCAGGAGACGAGCCGCGAGGTGAAACGGATCCTGGGGCCTGACGCCTACCGCGTGTTCCGCGGTGCGGGGGGCTCCTACTGGCTGAACCAGTAACGGCAGCCGACCCCCCCCCTGTTCTCCCCCGTCTCCTGTCTCTCTCCTGCCTCCCGCCGTCCCGTGGCTTCCTCCGCGGGGACGACGTGCAGGGGCTCCGGGTTGCGGGGCTACGGGTAGCCCGGTGCGCAGGGGGTGACGGTGTATGAGGGATCGACCGGCCACGGGTGGCATCGGAAGAAGATTCTGGGGTGGCTCTTCGGGTCGAGCACCGTGTAGCTGAAGGGGCTCATCGGGACGGCATTCAGTCCGAAGGCGCACCAGTGGACCAGATCGGTGGAGGTCTCGACCAGGAACCCCTGTTCGGCAAGCCCCTGGATCAGGAGATCATCCCCGACCGGCACCCCGGAAAGGCTCGCGCTCAGCTCGAACGGGATGTTCACACAAATGTTGGCAACGAGGCCCGTCACCGAGCCCATGGCGTTCGCGAGCACGATGGAGTAGAGGCCGGTGTCGTCCGCCCCTGCGCCCGTCACGGGGAAGCTGTCCCCCGACACGGCGGTAGGCGTGTTGTTGAGGAGCCAGCTGACATTGGTGACGGCGGGAGCCGCGCTGTAGCTGGCCGGCAGGGTGAAGCTCGCTCCCGCGCTGACCGTGTTGGTCAGGGGCGGGGCTGGGGTCACCAGGACCGGGAGCCCTCCCACCCGCCAGTTGAGGACCGCGACGCCATCGCTGCCGTCGGCCGAGTCGACGAACGCGTAGTAGGTGTTCCCAGGAATTCCCTGGAATCGGACTTCGCTGGAGGTGCCGTTTTTATTGCAGGCCACGTAGTTGAAGGAGGGGGTTTTCCCCACCGAGTACACGACGAGGACCGTGTTGTAGGTGCTTCCCACGGTATCGATGATCATCTCGGCGGGCTGACTCAGGACAAACTTTTGGAACCGGGACTTCCCCCCCACGGCTCCGCAGGGGGGTGGAGGCTCCCCGATTTTTCCACCGGCCCCGGCCGAGGGAATCGTCTGGGTGCCGATGGTGCCGGCGGCGACGGAGATCGGTGCGACGTCGGCAAGCTCCGGCCCGCCGTCGTCGGCGAGGCGGGGGAGGATGAACGGCTGGGTGGCGGGCTCGTACTTGTCCTGCGAGGGAGCCCGGGGAAGGTCGCCCAGCTCCAGGCGGGCGGGCGTGCTGACCACGGTCAGCTGGTCCTGGCTCGTCACGGCCACGGTGTAGACCCCGACGTGCCGGGGGCCGACGCCGGCAAGGGTCAGCTTGGAGTCGATCGCCCCGCGGATCGCCACCCCGTTGAAGAACCACTGGTAGGCCGCGGTGTTGGCGGAGGCCGTGACGCTGAACGTCGCGGTCGACCCGGGGAGAACCGTGAGGCTGTCGGGCTGGCGGAGGATGACCGGGAGGAGGGAGCCGGTTGACTCAAAGCTCCACGTGAGGATGAACTCGTTGGCAGCCCCCCCGAATCCATCGATGGCAATGGCGTAGCTGGTTCCAGCCGTCACGTTGAGGGCGACCTCGCTGGTGTAGAACCCGCCGCTGTCGTCGTCCGTGGCGATCCTCTTAAGTGCATTCACCGCCTGTCCCGTGTACACGCCCAGCAGCGTGTCAAAGGTGCTTCCGTGGGTGTCGAGGCGCAGGATTCCCGGTTTGGGCGCGACCCATTTGAACCAGACGGAATGGCCCCCGGCATTCCCGCCGTGCAGCGGCTCACCGGTCTCGCGAGTGGCTCCCACGGTGGTGCCTCGCACTGATCCCTGAATCGCCAGGCCGAGGTCGAGGCGTTCGGCAAACGAGTCGGAGACGAACCGGGCGGTGGGGACATCGATCAGAACCCGCACCGGGATGCTTTGGACCACCCCGGCGGCGTTCAGCACGATGAGGGTGTAGCTGCCTCCATCCGCCGCGCCGACGAGGGTGCGGAGGAGGGTGGGGCCGGTTTCCTGCGGGAGGAGGATCCCGTTGTGGCGCCACTGGTAGGTGAAGGGTCCGGTGCCGGCGATGACTGCCGGGAGCTGGAAGGTTTTCCCCGGGGCGATGGTCAGGGTCTGGGGGAGGTCGATCAACACCGTCGGGGGATCGTTCACCACGAGGCGCGCCACCGTGTTGTTCTGACCGGCGAGATTCCGTGCGATCAACATGTAGCTTCCCGAGTCGGTCGCCGCCAGCGGCCCCAGGTTGAGGGTGGTCTGGGTGGCCCCCGCGATCGGGATTTCGTTCCGGTACCATTGCAGGTCGATCGGAGTGGTCCCCTCCAGCGCCGCCGTCCAGGTCAGAGACTCGCCCGTTCTGAGAATGGCCGGCTGCGGACGGAGGCGGAACTGGGGCCGCCCGACATTCGGCGCCCCGGGGGTGGCGAAGTTCACGCTCTCGTAGAACTGGGCCCCGTCGGGGTAGCGCGCCTCGGGAAGCTGGGGAAGGGAGGCCTTGGAGTCAGCCCGGCTGACGGGAAGCCCGGTCGGGAGCAGGACCTGCAGGGTGAAGGCCCTCGATGGGAGGAGGAACGGGGCGTGCAGCGGGGTCTGGCCCGTGGTGTTGAGGCCGGCCTGACCATCCGCCGAGACCTTCAGGAACCCGTGCGGCGGGAGGGAGTGCCCCTTGGGGATGATTAACGGGGGGGCCTGGAGGTCGATGGCCGTGAGGGTGACCACCAGGCCCGTAAGATCGACGGTCGCACCGGACGGGTTGTAGAGCTCGAACCACCCAGCCTCGTTTGGAGGGGTCACGAACCATTCGTTCAGGATCACTGTCGGAAGAAGGATGTTCGCCGCCCCGGGGGTCGGGCGGATCAGGAGGCTCATGCCGCCCGAGGCTCCCGGGGCTCCCAGCCCGTAGGAAAGGTCGGCCGGCACCTCCGGGTAGTCGACGTAGTCCACCACTTGGGGACGGCCAAGGTAGAGCATGGTCAAGGCAAGGGATCCCCCGCCGGGCTTCAGCCGGAACCCCGCGTGCAACTCGAGCGCGGTGGCCGGGGGCGTGGCTCCGTCCATCCAAACAACCAGGTATTGGCCCGGCGCGATGACCAGGCCGGGAGGGAAGTGCCAGCGGCGAAGCTGGCGATAGGTGTCGGTGAGGGCAAACCCGTCGAGCAGCACCTGCGTGTCACCCGGGTTGTAGATCTCCACCCAGGGGCTGGCCTGCTGGAGGGCGTTGTAAGTGGTCGCCCGGTTATCGGGCTGCAGCTCGTTGATGCGAAGGAGGTGATACCCCGGATAGGCGGGCGTGATCCCACCCCCCGGGGGGGCGGAGGTCTGACCTTCCGAGCGGGTCGGGCTGAGCACCGGGAGCAGGGCTGTCACCAGGGCGAGCAAACGGCAGAACGCTCCTCCCTGTCGGAAGGGCGTGGCTCCATGAGGCAACATTCTGATCATACGCCGCCGGGTCTGTTGTGATCGGTCCTGGGTGTGGGCAGGCAGCTTCTCCTGCCGCAACCCCCCCCAGGGCTTTCAATGAAGGCTACGAGCGCTCACGACCCCTTCTTTCATCCATCCGGGTATCGAAACAACCGGAATCGGGGAGAGGCTGCCCTGGAAAAAGGCGAGCGGGACCCGATTCAGGAACAGCATATTAGATACCTCGTAAGGGTCCCCTCGGCAACCAGATTCCTCCCCCCATCGGTTGGGTCGGGCCGCTTTGCTTAGTTTTCCGATGTCTTCCGCTGGAAAGTGTGGTAAGTAGGGTCGATCCAGGGCGTGTTGCGCCGTGTTCCTCCGTTGTATGAAACGAGCTTTTTTGGTTGGTTCGACGCTTCTTCTCGCCCTCTCCCCTCTGCTCTTTGGGGTGGAAGCGGATGTCCCCGTGACCTTTAGGCTTTTGCTGGCTGGGGACAGCGTGGCGGAACGGTTGGAAAAGGCCCGTCAGCAACCCCAGCTGCAGGGGGGGATGGATCGCGGGCCTGGCCGGATTGGCCGGGAGCATCGGAAAGTCGTCGAGGCGGAGCATGCCTCCCTGGAGGTTGAGCTTGGAAAGCGGGGGCTTCGGGGGATTACCCACACCCACACGGTGCTGAACTCGGTGGTGGTCCACGCCCCGGAAAGCCGGTTGGAAGAGTTGCGTCAGATTCCCGGGGTGCGTGCCGTGGAACGGGTCCAGCGCTTCCAGCGTGCCCTGACGTCGAGCGTCCCCTACGTCACCGCCCCGGAGGTCTGGCGGATCGACCCGCCCGCCGGGGGATACACCGGACGGGGGGTTCGGCTTGGCATTATTGACTCGGGAATCGACTACACCCATGCCGATTTCGGGGGATCCGGGAACCCGGCTGATTTCACCCTCAACGATCCCACCTACATCGAGCCGGGGACATTTCCAACGACCAAGGTGGTTGGGGGGATCGATCTGGCTGGGGACGACTATGATCCCGCCGTGCTGGGAAGCGATGTCCCGGTGCCGGACGAGGACCCGCTCGATCCTTCCGAGGCCGGGCATGGGTCCCATGTGGCAGGGATCGCCAGCGGGCTGGGGGTTCTGGTCGGAGGGGCGACGTTCAACGGCCTGTACGACGCCTCGGTCTACGGCCACTCGTTTCTCATCGGGCCGGGCGTGGCCCCGGAGGCGGACCTCTATGCGATCAAGATTTTCGGGCGCACCGGGGGGACCGACCTCGTGGTGGAGGGACTCGACTGGGCGGCCGACCCGAACGGGGATGGGGATACCTCGGATCATCTCGACGTGGTGAACCTCTCGCTGGGGGTTGCGTTTGGGAAACAGGACGGGACCACGGGGGACCAGGCGGCCGTGAAGCGTCTCGCCACCCTTGGGTGCGTGGTGGTGATCGCGGCCGGGAATGAGGGGAACACCCACTACATCATGGCCTCGCCTGGGGTGGCTCCGGAGGCCATCACGGTGGCCAACATCTATGCGCCGGGGCTGACCTTTGACTCCATCCATGTGACCGAGCCGGGGCCGATCTCGGGGGACTACCTCGCGCTCGAGGCCGGCTTCACTCCGCAGCTCTCGGCCGTTGGACCCGTGGAGGCGGGGGTCGTGGGGGCAGTCCCCCTGGATGCCTGTGCGGCCCTGCCTGACAACGCCGCGGACATCGCTGGGAAAATCGCTCTCTGCGACCGGGGCGGCTGCTATTTTTCCGACAAGGTCCGGGCGCTTCAACACGCCGGGGCCGTGGGTGTGATCGTGGTGAACAATGTCGCGGGTCCGCCGATCGGGATGTCCGGCACCGGGGACACCAGCGACATCACGATCCCGGCGATCATGATCAGCCAGGCGGATGGCGAGGTGCTCAAGGGGCAGCTGGCTGCCGGGCTCGTGGTGCGGCTGGGCGGGGGCCAGGCCGGCCCTCCCCCGGACCT
>DMJJ01000217.1 GCA_003452185.1 Verrucomicrobiales bacterium
CCACGCGACCCTCGGTCACCTTCCCGCGCCCCCCCCCTCCCGTCCCACGGCTTCGCTGGGAGGAGTCCCCCACGCACACATGAACCCCCGTGCCCCCGTCCGTGCGCGAGTACGCTTGCGATGAACCGGGCGCGCTTCTCAGGGTGAGGGGCGTCGTGTCTGGAGGCGCGTCTTGGGAGCGCCAGGGGATGCGCCGCGGGCGGGGGAGTGGGAATCCCGGCGGCTACCGTGGGGCCAGGGACTTGAGATACGCGTAAAGATCGGCCAAATCCGTCGGGTTGAGGCCCTCCAGAAGACCTTCGGGCATGATTGACTGGGGGATCGGCCGTCGCGACGCGATGCTCGATTCCGGGATTCGGACGGTATTGCCATCCGCGGTCCGCAGGATCACTCCATCGGCGGAAAGAAATGCGACCAGCCCGACGTGGGTCGTGCCGTCCCGCAGGCGGAGCTCCACCGCCTGGTAGGCTTCCGCCACCTCCTTGCTCGGATATCGGATCTGGCTGAAGAGATCGGCGGGGGTCCAGCGCCGTGTCACGCCCGAGAGGTCGGGGCCCAGGCTGGACTGGCTTCCGTGACACCGGCTGCACGCGCGCGCCTGAAAGAGCACCTCCCCCTGAACGGGGTTTCCACGGCTCCAGGCCACGGATGCCAGAGACCTCTCCCAGGCGGTTGCGTCCTGTGCCTCCACGCCGACGCCGGCCGCCACGTTGGGAAACCGCGCCGCGCACCAGTCGAACACCGGCTGGTAGGATCGGCGCAGCTGGGCGAGATCGCCGCCGACGCCGGCAAGGTCCCGCGCCGGGAACGCCTGGCCCGTGAGGTGGTTCAGGAGAGGGAGGATCTCCCCCGGCTCCACGGAGGGCTTCCGGTCCCGGAGCGAGCGATCGAGAAGCCGGAGCGCCCCCTCCACGGGCGTTGCCGCGGGCTCCCTGGGCAGCGAGGCGAGGGACCGGAGCGAGGCATGTACCACCTCCGGCTCAAAGGAGGCCAACCCTCCCACGAACCGGTCCCGGTCGACGGGCTCAGGATCTCTTGAAAGCCCCAGCAGAAGCTCGTTGCGCAACTCGGGCTTCCCCCATTGGGCCCGCAGCACGGGGTGCATCTCCTTGGGGGGAAGCAGGCTCAGGAGCCTGACCAGCGACGGGGACCAGGAGGGGCCACCCGTGCGGTCGACCCCTTGGATGAGGAGCCGGGCGGCCCGGACCCGGTCCTGAAAATCAAACGCGTCTGCCAGGTTCATTCCTCCCGACCGAATGAACCCGGGGGACCGCAAGAGCGCTTCAGGCAGGGTTGGGGTTCGCCGGACGAGCTCCATCACCAGCTCACGGTGGCGATCCGCCCAGTTCTGCTTGGGCCGGTTGGCCTCTCCCTCGAGCTTGCGGTTCAGGTCGAGGAGCCCCGCTGCGCAGCGGTCCACCAGGTTGGTGTCGGGCCGGCCCGCGGGAAGCCGCGACAGCACGGTAAGGAAATGAAAGTCCTCGGCCGGCGGGGTGCGCGGCCCGACTCGCGCCATCACCCTCGACGGCAGCGACGGGTCGGGATCCCTCAGCATCCCGAGGAATCGCGCCGCCTCCCGCGCCACCAACGGCTCGGTGCCGGGGAAGACCTGTCGGACCGCAGCTGCGGCCCCCCGGATCGCGGGGGATTCCCACTCGATCGGCATCACCAGCTCGTAGGACGAATAAAGCTCCTGCGATGGATTCTGGATCCGCCATCCGCCGCAGGCCGACTGCAGCAGCTCGATGGCCTGGAGCTGCTCCGACGGGCTGGCCTGGAGCTTCAGCACCTCGGTCGCCATGGAGAGGACCCCCCGGTGAATTCCATTCGTCGGGTACCGCTCTGCCACCGCGAGCGCGCAGGTGAGACGTCCCTGTGCGGGCCCCCGTGCCAGGCCCTTGTAGTACTCCTGCCACTCGGGCAGGGGAAGGGCCGTGGCCAGGTGGGCGGAGAGCTGGCGGAGGCGCTTCTCCCCATGTCCGGCGTTCCCCAACGCGGCCTGCAGGACAAGCGCCGGCGGAACCGTCTCCACCCGCTCAGTGATCCCCTCCAGGGCGCAGCGCCGGACGTGGGGGCTTGGATCCGATGCGAGCGAGGCCAGGATCGGGGCGAAATCGGCACAGGGAACCATCCCGAGCGACCAGGCCACCCTCGCTCGGACGAAGGGGGATCCCGAACGGGCGGCCGCCTGGGCCGTGCTGGTCATCAGCCCGCCATGGACCTCGGTAAGGATCTCGATCGCACGGATCCGGACCGAGTCGGGCAATGACTCGGTTCCGGCCGCCAGGTCAAAGGGCCGGGGTCCCAGGCGGGCTGCCCGTGGGCACCAGATGGCGCGGCTCCAGGCGTCCAGGGGTTGCGGGGCGTTGAGGGCAATGTCCACGTCGGTTCCGGCCTGCTCCGCCCACCCGCGGGCGAGAACCTCGCGCGCCGGGTCGGCCACCCAGTGAATTCGATACACCGCCCCCCGGGTCTTCCGGCCACCCACACTCACCAGAAGGGATCCATCGGGGGCGACCACAGCGTCGGTGGGGGCAAACCCGCTCTCCCCCACCGGGTCGAGGAAGAGCTCCGGCTCCGTGGTGTAGGAGGCGCCGGCGGGCTCCGTTGCAGCGAACCAAACCTTCCCGAAGGTCCAGTCGCACAGGAAGAGGCCGTTCAGGTAGAGCGGGGGAAACTGTCGATGCCGGTAACTCACCACGCCGGTCGGGGATCCGCGTCCCATCGAGCGGATCATCGGGATGACCGCGGGGTCGTAGTCGGGCTGGTGGTAGCTGCGGGTGAACCCCGGGAGGCGCCACCCATGGTGCCCCCCGTGGGCGACGTGGTAGATGCGCGTGGGCGTGTACCAGGGAAGAAGATAATCCCGCTCCACGTCGCTGTCGTAGGTGAAAAGGTCGCCAAGCCAGTTGAAGTCGAAATCATACGGGTTGCGGAACCCGTGGGCGAAGACCGTGGTGGATTGGAAGTTCGCGGAGAACCGGATCAGCGCCCCCGCCACGGGCTCGCGCACCGGGGAGCGGGCGTCGTTGATGAGCCCGACATGAATCTCCCCGTCGTTCCCGGCAATGAGCCACCAGGAGCCATCGGGCCCCTGACGGATCCCATGTCCCCCATGCTCGGCATGGCGCACGGGAAGGATCCGCTCCGGGGGACCGTCGGCCACGCCGTCCCCGTCCATGTCGGCGTATCGCCAGAGGGCCCCATCCCCGGTGAAGTAGAGGTAAGGCCCGTCCGAACAAAGTCCCATGCCGCCGCCCGGGGTCGTCGCAAAAAGTTTTTGCGAGTCGGCCACCCCGTCGTTGTCCTCGTCGAACAACGTCTTGATGTAGCCCGGTCCCGTGACGACAACCCGCCCGCGCGAGTCGATCGTCATTGCCTGGATGTCGTCCGCAAGGGCCGGGCCCGCGAACTCCGCGATTTGAAACCCTTGGGGCAGGCGGACCGTGGCCGATGGGGGCGGGGTGGCGGCCGGGGGG
>DMJJ01000296.1 GCA_003452185.1 Verrucomicrobiales bacterium
GCGACCCTCGAGGGGCCGATGCTCTCCATCAAGAGCGTCAACTCCCTCTCCCACTACACCGACTGGACCATCGCCCACGTGCACACCGGGGCCCTCGGCTGGAACGGGTTCATGGTCTTCAGCATGCTCTACTGGCTTGTCCCCCGCCTCTACAACACGAAGCTCTGGTCGTTGAAGCTCGCCAGCTATCACTTCTGGATCGGGCTCCTCGGGATCATGTTCTACGCGATCCCGATGTACTGGGCCGGGGTGACCCAGGGGCTGATGTGGAAGCAGTTCAACTCGGACGGGTTCATGCAGTATCCGAACTTCCTCGAGACCGTGATCCAGATCCTCCCGATGTACCGGATCCGGGCCATCGGCGGGTCGCTCTTCATCCTCGGCACCCTGCTCATGGCCTACAACCTCTGGCGCACCGCGAAGAGCGGGTCCTTCGTCCCGGAGGAGGAGGTCCAGGCGGCGCGCCTCTCGGACGCCCCCGCGACCGACTCCGGCCACAAGCACCCCTGGGGCCATCGCTGGCTTGAGGCCAAGCCGCTTCTCTTCACCGTGCTCGCCCTGGTGGCGATCCTGGTGGGCGGGCTCGTAGAGCTCGTGCCGCTCCACCTGATCAAGGAGAACGTCCCGACGATCTCCAGCGTGAAGCCGTACACGGCGCTCGAAGTCCTGGGTCGCGACCTCTACATCCGCGAGGGTTGCGTCGGGTGTCATTCGCAGATGATCCGGCCGTTCCGCTCCGAGACCGAGCGCTACGGCGAGTATTCGAAGGCCGGGGAGTTCGTCTTCGACCATCCCTTCCTCTGGGGATCGAAGCGCACGGGCCCCGACCTCCACCGCGTCGGGGGCAAGTACCCCGATGCCTGGCACTACAACCACATGGACGACCCGCGCTCCACGTCCCCCGGCTCGATCATGCCCCGCTACTCATGGCTCCTGACGCAGAAGCTCGACACCTCGTCGCTCCCGGCCCGCATTGGCGCCCTCCGCAAGGTGGGGGTGCCCTATCCGGCGGGCTACGAGCAGAAGGCGGAGATCGAGCTCAAGGCCCAGGCGGCGCGGATCTCCGCGAGCCTGGCGGCCGGCATGGTCAAGGCTTCACCCGACCGCGAGATCATCGCCCTGATCGCCTACCTGCAGCGGCTCGGAACCGACATCAAGGCGCCGGCGGCCCCCGCCGCCAAGCAGACCGCCTCGGTCGAGGGGGGCGCAGTCGCCCTCCCGGTCACCACCTCAACCCAAAACTAGGCACATCCCATGATCCAGAACGTATTGAGAAGCATCGGAGGGGTGGCGAACTACGGCATCATCTCGATCTGCCTGTTCTTCACCGTCTTCATCACGGCCGTGGTCCTGTCGCTTCGGATGAACAGGCAGTTCCTGAAGCGCATGGAGTCGCTGCCGCTGGATTCCGACGAACCGTCCACCCACCCCGTCCTGACCCCGGGCACGAAAGGAGACCTCCGCCATGAATGATCCCAAGGAACCACTGCTGCTCGACCACGAGGCCGATGGCATCAAGGAACTGGACAACAACCTGCCGCGATGGTGGGTCTGGATGTTCAACCTCACGATCCTGTTCGCCGCCAGCTACCTCCTCTACTACCACGTCCTGAAGATGGGCGACCTCCAGGCCGCCTCCTTCGACAAGGAGTGGCAGAAAGGGGAGGCGATCAAGTCCGCGGCGCTCGCCCGGTTTGAAAGCTCCATCGCGACCCTCCAGCCCTCGAAGGAATCGGATGTCCTTGCCAAGGGCCAGCAAACCTTCCTTACCCTCTGCGCCCCGTGCCATGGGCCGCAGGGGCAGGGGTTGGTCGGCCCCAACCTGTGCGACGACTACTGGATCCACGGCTCCAACTTTGTCGACAACGTGAAGACCATCGTCAACGGTGTCCCGGAGAAGGGGATGGTCACCTGGAAGGGGGTCCTCAAGCCGAGCGAGATTCACGCCGTCGCGAGCTACATCTACACCCTCCGCGGGACCAAGCCCCCGAATCCCAAGCCGCCCGAGAATCAGCTTCCAGCTCTCCCGTCGGTCCAGTTCGAGTAAGGCTCCTGCCGCCGGGTGTCCGGCCGCCGGGAATCCTCCTCCCCGGCGGCCGGCGTTTGGCGCTCGTCCCCAGGCCAATGTCTTGCCACCATGTCCACCTTGAGCACTGAACCGATCGATCATCATGACCCGGAAGGGAAGGGGAATGTGCAGGAAGTCCGGTGGGAGGACTTCCGCGACCACTTGGCGACGGCTGACAAGGATGGGAACCGCCGTTGGCTCCACCCCCGCAAGCCGGTGGGGCGCTTCTACCGGGCGCGCACTTACGTCAGCTACCTCCTCCTGGCGATCCTGTTCGCCGGTCCGTTCATCCGGATCAACGGCAACCCGCTCCTGCTGTTCAACATCATCGACCGCAAGTTCTCGATCCTCGGGCAGATCTTCTGGCCGCAGGACGGAATCATTTTCGCGGTCGGGATGCTCCTCTTCTTCACCGGCATCCTGGTCTTTACCTCGGCGTTTGGCCGGCTCTGGTGCGGATGGACCTGCCCCCAGACGCTTCTCATGGAGATGGTCTTCCGGAAGATCGAGTACTGGATCGACGGGGATGCCCACGAGCAGCGCCTGCTGGCCGCGGCTCCGCTCACCCTCCGCAAGGCCGTGAAGCGGGTCGGCAAGCAGCTCCTCTTCTTCATCCTCTCGTTCATCATCGCGAACACCCTCCTGAGCTACATCATCGGGAGCGAGCAGCTCTACCTTCTGGTGACCGACCCCCCCTCGAGGCATCTCTCGGGCCTGACCGCCATGATTCTCTTCACCGCGGTCTTCTACCTCATTTTCGCCCGGTTCCGTGAACAGGCCTGCACCTTCATCTGTCCTTACGGGCGGTTCCAGTCGGTCCTTCTGGACGAGAACACCGTCGTGGTGGCGTACGATTACAAGCGCGGCGAGAAGCGGGCCCGCATGCAGGGCGGGGTGGCTCCCGCCGCACGAGGCGCGGCGGGCCTTGGCCACTGTGTCGACTGCGGTCAGTGCGTGGCGGTCTGCCCCACCGGAATCGACATCCGCAACGGGACCCAGATGGAGTGTGTCAACTGCACCGCTTGCATCGACGCCTGCGATGCGGTGATGGACAAGGTGAAGCTCCCCCGCGGGCTCGTGCGGTATGCTTCGCTCAACGGCATCGAGCGCGGCGAGTCGATTCGGCTCACCCCCCGGATGATCGGCTACCTGGGCATTCTCGGCATCTTGGGAATTCTTCTCACCGGGCTCCTGTTCACCCGCACCGACATCGAAACCACGGTCCTGCGCGCCCCGGGCGCCCTGTTCCAGTCGCTGGGCGAGGGGCGTTTCAGCAACCTGTACACCATGAAGATGGTGAACAAGACCTCGCGTGTCATTCCGCTCCAGCTCAAGCTGGAGGGGTCCGAGGGCCGGATCAGTGTCCTGGGCCGCGATCCCGTGGTCCAGCCCCAGAAGCTGAGCGAGGACTCGGTCCTGATCGAGATGCCCGCCCGGGCGCTCAAGGGCCCGACCACGCCGCTCGTCATCGGGGTGTACTCCGACGGCCGGCTGATCAGCCGAGTCAAGACCGTCTTCGTCGGGCCCCGCGACGGGTCCCAGGACGGCACCAGCAAATGAGGCACCCCGCCATTACCCGAACGACCCAGCCCCCATCCCATCCATGAACACACCCCCTGTTTCCAAGCCCGCGTGGAACCCCTGGCCCTGGGCCATCATCGGATTCTTCTGCCTGGCCGTCCCCACGGTGGTCGGCTTTGCGGTGTTCGCCTCGCGCCAGACGATCGAGCTGGTGGGCAAGGACTACTACGAGGAGGAGCTCCGCTTTCAGCAGCAGATCGATGCACAGGCCCTGGCGAGCCGCTCTTCAACTCCCGTGTCGATCGTTTTCGACAAGGAGAAGCGAATGCTTCGGATCTCCGTTCCTCGCGCCGGCGTGGCGGGTGCCGCGGACGCCCAGCCCCACGGGAGCCTGGAGCTGTACCGCCCCTCGGACTCGACCCTCGACCGCAAGCTCCCGCTGGCCCCCGGGCCCGACGGGGTTCAGAGCGTCGATGTTCGCTCGCTTCGCGCCGGGCTCTGGCGCCTCAGGCTCTCCTGGACTGCCGGGACGCAGGACTTTTACCACGCGGATTCAATCGTCATCCCTCCCGGGGCCTGACCGGACAACTCTCTGTCCGGTCCCCCCCGCATCGCATGGAACTCTGGAGCGCATTCCTTCTGGGACTGATCGGAAGCCTCCACTGCGCCGGGATGTGTGGCCCCCTGGCAGCGGCCCTCCCTGGCGATCCCTCTTCGCGGGGCCGGTTCCTTTCCGGGCGACTCGCCTACAACGGGGGACGCATCGTGATGTACCTTGGGCTCGGGGCCCTGTTCGGGACCCTGGGACGCGGGATTCTCCTGGCCGGGGTGCAGCGCTCGCTCTCGATCGGGGCCGGGTCGGTGATCCTGATCGGCCTGGCCCTCGCCCGATGGCATCGTCCGGGGGCCTACCTCATTCCTCCCGTGACCTGGGTGAAGGGGGCGCTGGCCTCGAGGATCCGCCAGCGGGGAATTGCCCCTCTGGCATTGTTCGGGCTTCTGAACGGACTTCTTCCCTGCGGTCTGGTCTATGCCGCCTGCGCGGGGGCGACTGCCACCGGGAGCCTTGCGGCGGGGGTTTCGTACATGGGGTGTTTCGGCCTCGGGACGGTTCCGATGATGCTCTCCGCCGGTCTTCTCGGGCGGAGTCTCCCCGTGGGGTTGCGGCTGAGGCTTCAGGGGTTGGTTCCCCTCTTCCTGGGCCTCGTTGCCGTGGGGTTGATCCTGCGGGGGATGTCGCTGGGGATTCCGTACCTCAGTCCCGACCTGAGTGCGGGACACGCCGCCTGTCCGGCTTGTCATTGAAGGCCGCCGATCCGGGGCCTGGAGGGGGTGAGCCGTTTTAGTGGCTCCGTCCGGGGGAACCTCCCGGGCTCACACCGTCATGATCTCTTTTTCCTTGTGAGCCAGGTGGCCATCGATCTTCGCGATGTAGGAGTCGGTCAGCTTCTGGACCTCCTTCTCCGCGTGCTCCACCAGATCCTCAGTCACGCCGCCGGTCTTGCCTTCCTTCTTCAGGGCCTCCAGCGCGTCGCGGCGGACGTGCCGGACCGCAACGCGGCCATCCTCGGCCATCTTGCGGGCGATCTTCACAAACTCCTGCCGGCGCTCGGCGCTCAGCTCCGGTAGCACGATCCGGATCACCTTCTTGTCGACGGAGGGGTTGAGGCCGAGGTTCGCCTTGAGAATCGCCTTCTCGATCGGGTGGACCGTGGTGGCATCCCAGGGCTGGATCACCAGAACCCGGGGTTCCGGCGTTGTGATCCCGGCCAGCTCGCGGATCCGCATGTTGGACCCGTAGACTTCCACCATGACATTCTCCACCATTCCGGGGGAGGCCTTGCCGGTTCTCACTCCGGTGAACTCCTTGGTCACGACCTCCTCGGTCTTGAGCATCTTTTCCTCAGTCTCGAGCAAAATGTCATCGATCGGCATACGGCCGAAACCTACCAGACCCCGCCCGTGGTGTATAGAGCTTTGCAGCAGCCGCAAGAGACGGGCCGCAAGAGGTGGGGAGGGTGGCCGCAAGAGAACACAATGAACGCAAAAAGGAACCAGCTGGGTGGTGAGGGATGGCGGCGAGGGCGGGAATCCTTGGGTGGTGATCAGCTCCCCGTCCCATGAGAGCCAGTCCGGTTTTTCTATCGCGTTCTATGCGTTCCTTTGCGGCAACCACCCGAGGAGGGCTGCCTCGAGATGGGATGGGGAGGGTGGCCGCAAGAGGACGCAAAGAACGCAAAAGAGAACCGTTTTATGGTGGGCGTTGTTCGCGCCCTATCGGAAGGGTGCGCTGCCACGGAAGTGCAGCCCCTACGTGCTGTTGCGTCGTATGCGCTCTGTCACGGGAGCCGGAAGAGGAGTGGAGAGGGGTTGAAGAGAACGCAAAGAGGACCCTCGGGGTGGGGCTTGTTCGCGCGTCACGCGGACGGCCGCGGTGCCAAGGAAGCAACTCGGTTTTTCTATCGCGTTCTATGCGTTCCTTTGCGGCAACCACCCGAGGAGGGCCGCAAGAGATGGGATGGGGAGGGTGGCCGCAAGAGGACGCAAAGAACGCAAAAAGGAACCAGCTGGGTGGTGAGGGATGGCGGCGAGGGCGGGAATCCTTGGGCGGTGATCAGCTCCCCGTCGCATGAGAGCCAGTCCGGTTTTTCTATTGCGTTCTATGCGTTCCTTCGCGGCAACCCCCCGGCCCGCCCGCGTTCTTTCGCGGCTCACGCCACGATGACTTCGATCCCCTGCGCGCGGAGCATCTCCAACTGGTCCGCCGGCGCCCCGGCATCGGTCACCACCACGTCGACATCCTCGAGCGGACACAAGAGGCTCAGCGACCTTCTCCCGAGCTTCGTGTGGTCGAGACAGAAGATCACCCGCTGCGCCGCCCGAATCATCGCCCGCTGGATCTCAATCAGCAGCCCGTGCGAATTCGTGATCCCCTCGGGGGTCACCCCCCCGCTGCTCATGACCGCCACATCGGCGTGGATCTTCGAAAACGCCTCCACCGCCAACGGACCGACCAACACCTCCAGCCGGGGGTAGATCACCCCGCCGGATACCACGACCTCCACACGACTGTTCGATGCGAAGAGATTCGCAACCGGGAGGGAGTTGGTGATGATTTGGGGAGCCTTCCCTTCCAAGTACTTCGCCACGTGGTAGATCGTGCTTCCCGCATCGAGAATAATCGTCTGGTTCGGCCGGATCAGCTCGGCACACGCCCGCCCAATGACCTCCTTCTCGGAACTCTGATGCGTGTCGCGCGCCGAAAATGCAAACTCATCCGACTTCGGATTGATCAGGCGCGCCCCCCCATGCGTCCGCTTCACACTCCCTCGCAACTCCAACGCTTGCAGGTCCCTGCGAACAGTCGAAGTCGATGCATCCACCCGCTCCGAAAGCTCATCCAAGGAGGCAAACTCCACCTGCTGCAAGTACTCCTCGATCCGCCGCTGACGCTCTTCGGCTTGCATTTGGAATGAGTTACGTGATCGGTTTTGAGCCCGATTTACCAGAGATTTGGTAGAAGGCGATCTTTATTTGGAAGAATTTGGTAGATTTTGGAATCCTTTGTTGACACTTTTCCATCCTGGAACCACTCTTTGGGTCACAGGCATGGCTGCACCTGCTCCAGCACTTCATCGTGCCACGGTCGAACACCTAGTTCGGCAGGTGGTGTATCAGCGTTTGGGAAAGCCGTTGCCGGCGACGGCGGCGGGTCCGAATCCGCTGGTGGTGAATGTCAGTGCGCGTCACTGCCATCTGACCCAGGAGGCGGTGGAGGTTTTGTTTGGAAAGGGCCACAAGCTGACGGTTCACAAGTGGCTTTATCAGGAGGGGCAGTTTGCGGCCAAGGAGACCGTGACGCTGATCGGCCCCCGGAGCCGCGTCATTTCCAACCTCCGGATCCTTGGGCCGTGTCGGACGCTCAACCAGATCGAGCTCGCCTACACCGATTCGATCGCTCTCGGGTTTGACATTCCGCTTCGGGCCTCGGGCGACATCAAGGGGACGCCGGGTGGCATGATCATGGGGCCGGCCGGTTTCTTTGAGATGCCCGACGGCGTGATCCGCGCACTGCGTCACGTGCACATGAATCCCGTGGATGCCGCCCACTACGGGGTGAAGGCCGGCGACCACATGCGGCTCAAGATTGGCGGTCCCTGCGCCATCACGCTCGAGAAGATGCTTGTCCGTGTCGACCCGAGCTTCAAGCTCGAGGTCCATATCGACACCGACGAGGGAAACGCCTGCAACCTCCAGCCCGACACCCCGTGCGAACTGGTGAAGTGACGCCGCTCTCCCCACGCCCGCACGCGACACACGAAGCCACCCCGCCAACCCCCGCTTTCCAAACCGAGATTTACCCATCCTCAACCCACCACACTGAAACGATATGAGCGAAGCCATCGGCATGATTGAAACCAAGGGCTACACCGGAAGCGTCGAAGCCACCGACGCCATGGTGAAGGCCGCGAACGTCACCCTCGCCAAGACCATCCCCATCGGGGGAGGCCTCATCACCGTCATCTGCAAGGGGGATGTCGCGAGCGTCAAGGCGGCTGTCGACGCCGGGAGCAAGGCGGCCAGCAAGGTCGGCGAGCTCGTCAGCGCCCATGTCATCGCCCGCCCGCATGAGGACCTGATGAAGGTCTTTGTGGGCGCCGCCAAGTAACCCTCACCCCATTTCCAGAACCTCCATCCACCCCACCCACCCAAGACCATGGCTCAACAAGCGATTGGAATGATTGAAACCAAGGGGCTCTGCGCGCTCTTCGAAGCCGCGGATGCCGCCCTCAAGGCCGCGAACGTCTCGTTCACCGGCTGGGAGAAGGTTGGCAGCGGCTACGTCACGGCGTTCTTCCGTGGCGATGTCGCCAGCGTGAAGGCCGCAACTGACGCGGGCGCCGCCGCCGCCGCCCAGGTCGGCCAGGTGGTCACCGTTCAGGTGATCCCCCGGCCCCACGAGTCCCTGAGCCTGCTCGGCCGCTGGCTCGCCTGACCGCCGCACCCCGCCGCGCGATCCCGTGAAGATCCTCGTCGCCAATCTCGGCAGCACATCGCTCAAGTGGCGGTTGTTCGATTTTTCGAACGGCCAGGAGCGGATGCTGCACAAGGGGGGCTACGAACGGGTGAGCGATTACCCGAAGGCGATCGACGATTGCCTCGGCGAGCTCACTCGCGGGGGGCACATCAGCGGCGAGAAGGACCTGGCCGCCGTCGGCTTCAAGACCGTCGTGGCCCGCGGGGTATCGGGATGCGTCCGTCTTACCGAGGAGGTTGTGAAGGCCATGGAGGCCTTCAACCCGATCGCCCCGGCGCACAACCCTCCCTACATCACCGGGATCCGGCTCTTCGCCCAGAGGATGCCCTCGACCCCGCTGGTCGGGCTGTTCGAGACCGCGTTCTACCAGTGGGCCCCCGAGGCGGGGGTTCGCTACGCCGTGCCCCAGGCCTGGTACGAGGCGGGTGTCCGTCGATGGGGGTTCCATGGCGCGAGCCACAAGTTCATCGCCGAACGGTCGGCCGAGCTGCTTGGGCGAAAGGATGTCGCCACCCGCGCCCGCCAGCTCTACGTGGACGGGGGGACGAGCCCCGTGCAGGATCCCCCCCTGCGGGTGATCTCCTGCCATCTGGGGGGCAGCTCCAGCATCACGGGAATCCTCAACGGTGTCGCCGTCGGAAACAGCCTCGGCCTGAGCCCCCAGTCGGGCCTCCCGCACAACAACCGGGTGGGGGACCTCGATTCGTTCGCCATCCCGTTTGTCATGCGGACGCTCGGGCTGACGCTCGAGGAGGCGGAGCGGCAGCTCTGCAAGGAATCGGGCCTCAAGGGAATCAGCGGGGTTTCGAACGACATCCGCGATATTCAGGCCGCGGCCGCGGCCGGCAACGCCCGGGCTTCGCTCGCCCTCGACGTCTTCGTCCACAGCGCCCGGCATTGGATCGGTGCCTACCTCGCCGAGCTCAACGGGGCCGATGCCCTGGTCTTCACCGCGGGCATCGGGGAGAACCGTGCCGAGCTCCGCGCCCCGATCTGCGCCGGGCTCGACCAGCTCGGCATCCAGCTCGACCCCGCGGCAAATGCCGCGCTCCGCGCCACCGAGGGGGTTATCAGCTCCCCCGGCTCCCGCGTCAGGGTGCTCGTCATCCCCACCAACGAGGAGCTCGTGGTGGCCCGCGAGACCCGGCGTCTCCTTGAGAAAGGGGGCTGCTGAGGGGCGGCCCGTCCCCGGCCCACCCCGCGCCACCCGAAACCGAAAACAGATTTACCGACAGAGTAACTTCAAACCACTAAGACATCATGGCCCAACAAGCAATCGGACTCATTGAAACCCGCGGACTCGTCGCCCTCGTCGAGGCCACGGACGCGATGCTCAAGGCGGCGAACGTCGAGCTCGCCGGCCCCATCACCCAGGTCGGCAACGCCCTCGTCACCGCGGTCGTGGTGGGTGATGTGGCCGCCGTCAAGGCCGCCACCGATGCCGGGGCGCAGGCGATCAAGGCCATCAAGGGCGAGATCGTCAGCGTGCATGTCATCGCCCGGCCCCATGCGGATGTCGATGCGGTGTTGCCCAAGAAGAAGTAATCCGACGGCTGGGTGATCCGCCGCGTCGGGCGTCGGCTCCCCCTGATTACGCTTATGTTTCTCGCCCGCGTCGAAGGATCCGTCGTCTCCACCAAAAAGGAGGCGAGCATGAACGGCCGCAAGCTGCTGCTGCTCCGCCCGCAGTTGGTGGATGATAAGGATCCGACGAAGTTCCGTCCCGGCTCGAACACCATTGTGGCGGTGGATTCCGTGGGCGCGGGGAGTGGTGAATTGATCCTGTTTTGTCAGGGCAGCAGCGCCCGCCTGGCTGCGGGTATGAAGGAAGCTCCGGTGGATGCCGTCGTCATCGGAATCGTGGACACCGTGGATGTGCTCGGCAGGCAGATCTACAGCGCACGGCAATAGCCGGCGTTCAGTGGCGGTTGGATGTGGTCGTGGCAGGGATTCGGAAGCAATCAACAGACCGGTGGCACCGCGGAAGTCAGGGGTGCGACCTCCATAAAAATGAGTTCGGTAAACGAGACTTTGATTCGTGATGTCGTGGCCGAGGTGCTTGGCCGCCTCAGTGGTTCAACCCCTCCTGCCGCGGCGCCGGCGCCGCCGGCCCACAAGGATTGCGGTTGCGGCGGCAAGGGCGGCAGCGGGCCCGCCCTGCGCGGGAAGTTCGGCGTCTTCACCGATGCCAACGAGGCGGCCGCGGCGGCCAGCGAAGCCTACGGTCAGCTGCAGAAGTCCGGGATCGCCGGCCGGGTCAAGATCATCGAGATCGTGAAGGCCATGTGCGAGGCCAATGCCGACGCCTGGGGACGTCTGGAACTGGAGGAAACCAAGATCGGCCGCCTCGATCACAAGATCGAGAAGCTGAAGATCATCAAGCTGGT
>DMJJ01000297.1 GCA_003452185.1 Verrucomicrobiales bacterium
GAAGGGAAAACCCATGCTGAAAGTCGGCGGAGGAGATGTGGAGCCGGTAGGTTTCACCGGCCCTGAGTTTCAGCACCGGGAACCAGAAGAACTGCTTCGCCAGGAGATACCCCTCGCCGGGCGGGGCGGCGACCACCGGAGCCACCCCTTCCTCGACGAGCGTCTCCGTGCCCGTGTTGGCCTTCACGAAGCGCTCGACCCGTTTGATGTAGTCGGCCGGCTTCACGCGATACGCCTCGCCGGTGCTGTTCTGTTTTCCACGGAAATGCCAGTACGGCATCATCAGCGAGAGGATCAGGCACCAGATCACGGCCATCCCGATCCACGTCCGCTCGTTCCCTTCCGGGGCGCGAAACCATCCCGGTGCGGGGCATTCCAGGCTGGAGGCTGCTTTCGAGTTCATGTCGTTCCTTTCGATGCGCCACCGTTCACGGGAGCTGCGCCGGCTTCAGAAGAATGAGTTCCATCCACCCCCACGCCGTGTAGGAGAGGAACGGGATCCCAACCCCCAGCGCCAGCAGCAGCCAGGGGTTGTCCATCAGTTTCTGGATCGGATGCTTTGGTTCCGGGTCGTTCATGGGAGATGTGATTTCGAAGGTTGGCCGTTATGGGATCTTGGTTGTTCGCGGCTACGGATACCCCACGGGGCGCCGGGGAACCTTGATGTGAATCAAACGCCGGCTAGATCCTCAGGCCATGATCCGCATCAAGGCGTGCGGGGGGAATCCGGGGAATGTTGACGCGTGACACGGGCCCGTCGTGCGGGCCGCAACAAAACAAAACATGAAAACCCATCGCAACACCCCTCCCGCCATCGCGGCCGGCGTTCTCCTGGCCTCGCTGCTTCTCTCCACACCCACACGCGCCGCCGACCCCGCCCCGGGGGGCGCAAAGGCGAAGCCCACCGACCCGGAAGTCCGAACCGAGGAGCGGGCCGTGCTCACGCAGGCCCCCCTGGTCCCCCCTCCCATCACCCGAAAACATCCCGCCAAGGTCACCGTCGAGATCGAGGTCAGGGAGGTTACCAAACGGCTGGCCGACGGGGTCGAGTACCTGTTCTGGACGTTTGGCGGGGATGTGCCGGGAAGCTTCATCCGGATTCGCGAGGGAGACCAGGTCGAGTTTCACCTCAACAATCACCAGGGAAACAAGATGCCGCACAACATCGACCTGCACGCCGTCACAGGCCCGGGCGGCGGCGCGGCCTCCTCCTTCACGGCCCCCGGCCACTCCTCCCAGTTCTCGTTCAAGGCGCTGAACCCCGGGCTCTATGTGTACCACTGCGCCACGGCCCCCGTCGGGATGCACGTCGCCAACGGCATGTACGGGCTGATCCTGGTGGAGCCAAAGGAGGGACTCCCACGGGTCGACCGTGAGTACTACATCATGCAGGGAGATTTCTACACCACGGGCCGCTACGGCGAGGAGGGGCTCCAGGGCTTCGACATGAACAAGGCGATCGACGAGAAGCCGACATACGTCGTGTTCAACGGCTCCGTGGGGGCCCTTGTGGGGGACCGGGCCCTCACCGCCAAGGTCGGCGAGAAGCTCCGCTTCTACATCGGCAACGGCGGCCCCAATCTCGTCTCCTCCTTCCACGTGATCGGGGAGATCTTTGACAACGTCTACCAAGAGGGGGGCGTGGTCGCGACCCAGCATCAGGTCCAGACCACCCTCGTCCCGGCGGGCGGCTCCGCGATGGTCGAGTTCACGGTGGATGTCCCGGGCACCTACATCCTGGTCGATCACTCGATCTTCCGGACCTTCAACAAGGGCGCCCTCGGGATGCTCAAGGTGGAAGGCCCACCCAACCTCATCGTCTACTCCGGCAAGGAGGTCGATGCGACCTACATCGGGCGGGCGGCCGAGGCGGGCAGCGACGCGGAGAAGCGGATGGCTTCCCTCAAGGCCCAGGTGGCCCAGGAGATCAAGAGCAACCCCAAGATCGCGGGTCTCAACAAGGAGATCGAGATCGAGAAGGGGAAGGCGATCTACATGCAGACCTGCTTCGTCTGCCACATGGCGGGAGGCGAGGGGATCGCCGGGCAGATCCCGCCCCTTGCCAAGTCGGACTTCCTGGCCTCCCTCACCAAGGAGGACTACATCCGCGGGGTGCTCCTCGGACGGCAGGGACAGATCGTCGTGAACGGCAAGACCTACAACGGGATTATGACCCCGCTGAACTACCTCACCGACGAGCAGATCGCGAACGTGCTCACCTACGTCCGGAACAGTTTTGGGAACTCCGGCGAGCCGGTGACGGTGCAGGAGGTAACCCGGATCCGCGCGGAGGTCCCCGCGCCCCCGGCCAACAAGTTTGAATAGAACCGACACAACGGCCCGCCTGCTGCTCGCGGTCGGGATGCTGGCCCTGGCGGCGGGGGCCCTCGGGGGGGCGGAGCCCCGGCCGGCTCCCGGAATGATCCGGGTGCCGGCCGGCGTGCACCGCCCCCTCGTGCGGTCGATCACCGATGCGGCGGAGGTTCCGGTGGCAGCCTTCGACCTCGACGTGCTACCGGTGACCAACGCCCGGTTCCTGGAGTTCGTCCTGGCCAACCCCCGCTGGGCGAGGTCCCGGGTCAAGCGCCTCTTCGCCGACGGGGCCTATCTCGCCCGCTGGGCCGGCGACCATGAGCTGGGCTCAAACGCCCCTCCCGACGCCCCCGTGACGGATGTCTCCTGGTTCGCGGCAAAGGCGTACGCCCAGTGGCGGGGGGCACGCCTCCCCACCCTGGCCGAGTGGGAGTACGCGGCCCTGGCCAGCCCCACCGGCCCCAACGGGGCCCAGGACCCCGAATTCCGGGCCCGGCTGCTCCGGTGGTACAGCACCCCGGACGACGCCCCGGGCCGCGTCGGCCAGGGGACCCCCAACTATTGGGGGGTCCACGACCTGCACGGCCTCATCTGGGAATGGGTGTCCGACTTCAACAACTCGCTCGTCACCGGCGACGCCCGTGGGGACGGGGGGCTTGAACGGGACCTCTTCTGCGGCGCCGGTGCCGCAGGGGCGCGTGATCCCTCCGATTTCCCTGCCTTCATGCGCTACGGGTTCCGGAGCAGCCTCAAGGCCTCGTACACCGTTCACAACCTCGGGTTCAGGTGCGCCCGCGACCCCGCCCCCACCCCACGATGAAACCGCTCCTCACCTGCCTCCTGCTGATCCCTTTTCTGTCCGGATGCCCGCACCAGCCCGAGGGCCGTCCCCCGTGCTGCCGGGAGCTCCGGGCCGGCCCCCCGCTGCCCGACCGTTCCCTCTACCACATCGACTCCCGATGGACCTCGGACGTGGGCCGGGAGGTGCCGGTGGGCGTGCTCCGTGGAAGGCCGCAGCTGGTGGCAATGATCTACACTTCCTGCGAGTTCGCCTGCCCGATCATCGTCAACGACCTCCGGCGCATCACGGCGGCGCTGCCCGCGGACCGGCGTTCATCCATCGGGGTGCTCCTCCTCAGCATCGATCCCGAGCGTGACACCCCGGAACGGCTCGCGCAGTTCAGGAATCGCATGTCCCTCCCCATCGACACCTGGACGCTCCTGCGAGGCGCGGCCGACGACGTGCGCGAGGTGGCCGCCCTCCTCGGGGTAAACTACCGGAAGGATTCCCGCGGCCAGTACGCACACTCCAACCTGATCACCCTCCTGGACGCGGATGGGGAGGTGGTGTTCCAGCAGGCCGGATTGAATCAGGGGGTTGAGCCGATCCTGGAACGCATCAACTCCCTCGCCGCCCCCTGCGGGACACCCGCGGGCCGCTGACGGCAGGGGAACACACCCCCGGGGGGAGCAATGCGGAAACCCGCGGGCCCCACGCAACCGGGAGACGATCCCCGATGAACCAGGCCGCAGGAATCGAGCCCGAGCCACAAGGCCCGGCCAGGCTCATCGCTTCGCCTGGACATCGTAGAGGCCGAACCAGCGAAGGCTCCCGGTGGCGCTCCCACGCACCTCCCAGCGGAGGACCTCCCCGGGTCGCACTTGATCCCGTGCGACCTGCAGCACCAGAATCCCGTTGCTGTCCTCCGTGTTTCGCTCCTTCACCCTGTAGTAGGCCCGAATGGCGGGTGAGACCCCCTCCCAGAACGCATCCCCCAGGGCGACGTCGAACTGGAAGGCGTCCCGGCCGTTCAGCCTCAGGGTGAAGCTCCCCTTCGGCTGCGATCGATGCCCCATTGCCACCGGCAGGGTAAACTCCACCCACTCGCCCGCCGCCAACGCAGCTCCCGGCACGGCCGTCTGCCACTCCACCCTGCCTTTTCCATCACTCTGTCGGCAGTGGTGCAACGGCCAGGTTCCCATCCAGCAGCGATAGTCGATCACCTCCGTCGCCCGGAGCCCGGCCCACCCCGTGAAGCCGGGTTGCTGAAGAAACACTCTCCGCGCCGCCTCGGCCTCGGGGGGCGGGGCGCCACCGAAGCTCCCAGGTGCCCCCGACTTCAAGTACGCGATCAGGTCGGCCATCCCCTGCGGCAGGATCACCCCCTCAAACCCTTCCGGCATCAAGGACCCGGTCGCAGGAGTGACCCTCACCACCTCCGATCGCAAGAAGCTCTCCGCCACACCCCCGCCCTGCAGCAGGGTGAATCCGTTGGCTGTCTCGTCCCTCAAGACCCCCGAGAGGAGGCGATCATCGCGGGTTTCCACATGATGGTTCACGAACCGCGGTTCCACTGCGGCCCCTGGATCCAGGATCGCGACCAGGAAATCCCCCACGGCTTTTTCCCGGTAGGTCGCAAGGTCCGGGCCGACCGCGTGCCCGTTGCCCCGGAACTCGTGGCATCCGGTGCAGTTCGCCAGGAAGATGCGAGATCCCAGGTCGGGGTTGCCCACGAGCCTCGCCACGGAGGCGTAGGCCTTCACCGCGTCAGCCCGGGAGGAGTCGGGGCTCCGCGGGAAGACCTCACCCGCCCTTCGGGCCAGCGTCGGGCTGGCGCTGGCAAGCAGCCGCTGTCGCAGGGCAGGCGGGATCTCCCCTCGCGGGATCACCCCGCGCTGCACGACGTCGAGCAACCGAACGGCCCAGCTCTCGCGGGCCGCCAACTCCTCGAGCAACTCGCCCCGCGCGGCGGAGGGGCGCTTCTCCCACTGGTTCAGGAGCAGGTCCGCAACCTCGGGCCGATCGATGTGCCGGAGCCCAGCCAAGGCCACGCGCTGCAGCGCCGGATCCTGATCCGGACGAACCCCCTGCCCCAGGAGGTCCAGATCCCCCGGCGTCACAGGGCCCCGGGCCAGCAACGTCAGGGCCGCCGTTTTCAGGGCTGTTGCGGCGGTTGCGTCCCGGGCCACCTCGCGAGCCGAGTCGAGAAGCCTGGAAACCCCGCGACCCAGCGGTGAGTCCGGGTCGAACCGTGACGTCGGGCCCATCAAGCCCGCCGCCGCCTCAAGATGCGACGGGGAAACCGGGGCTGTTGCCGCGGGGATCACCTGCAACAGAATCGCCGCCCGCACTGCGGGGTCGGCGCTCTGCGACCCGGTGCGAATCAGCTCCCGAACCCAGTCGGAACGCCCCGGAGTCTCCTCCGCCAACGCAAGCACGTCCGCCAGGATCCGAGGGGCAAACCGTGTGGCGGAGCTGAGCACCGCAGCCCGCATCCTGGAGTCGGAAGGGTCTCGTGTGGCAAGCCGCCCCAAGGCCGCCCCGGCCGCCGGAGCCTGGAACTCGCCAAGCGTGAGAGCCGCCTGATGGCGGACCTCCCCTGCCGGGTCGTTGGCGAGAGCTGCCACCCGCTCTGCCCATGAAGCATCCACCCCCCTGGACTCCGCCATTTGGAGCGCCGCGATGCGCACGGCGGGAGACCGGTCCCCCAGCAACCCCGCGAGCGCTGTGTCGTCCAGCCCGCCCCACTCCGCGACCAGATGCATGGCCTGGATCCTCGCCGCGGGAACACCCCCTCCCGTGAGGATGTCCCGCACCCGGGAGACAAGTTCCCGCCCCCCCCGCTCCCTCAACAACCGTTGGGCAAGATCCCGCAACACCCCATTCTCTCCTCCCAGCAGGCGAATCCACTCCCCGGCTCCCCCGAGGGTCAGGTCTCCCCAGGCGGCCGAACGCACCGGGCCCGACTCCGGCCTGACGCGGTAGATCCGCCCCTGCTGGTCCCCCGCCCGGGGGTCGAGCCGGGCAAGGCGCTCCGGCGAGATCCATCGGGGGTGCTCCACCACGAAGCGGTACATGTCGACAACCCAGATGGCTCCATCCGGACCGGTCCGAATCTCGACGGGACGAAACCAGTTGTCTGTCGAGGCGAGAAACTCGGTATGGGCCTCGTCGTCCGGCTTCCGCCCCTCAAAGGTTCCTCCGATCGGGCTGACCAGAAACCGGCGCACCAGATTGTGCACCGGCTCGCACGTGAAGGAGTTGCCGTAGTAATCGGGCCCGAGCAACCCCGCCCGGTAGATCTCAACGCCGCAGGCCGAGGTGGTCCGGTTGGCGTTGTCCGGATCATTGAACCGCTCCAGCGTCCGGCTGATCGGAAAAACCTCGTTCGCGTTCGGCTCCGAGGGAACGTACACCCTCGTCTCCCCGGCTGTGAGGGCGGGGTTGCGACGCAGGTAGTGCTCGGGGAAGGGGAAATGCCAGAGCCAGGCCCCGTTGTCGCATCCAAACCAGTTCCCCACGTCATCCCGCACGCGACCCTGCTGGCTCAGGCCGCTCACCGACTCAAACTCGCCCGTCTCGGGACGGATCCGGAAGTCCTGTCCACTCAGGGGGTGATCCTTGCCCGTGAGGGTGCTGTGGATGGTGCCGCCGAAAAGGCCCGCCGCGCCGTAAATCCACCCGTCGAGCCCCCATCGGAGCGAGTTCACGCGGGCCTGAAAATTATGGGTGGCAAACCCCGTATAGAGCACCTGACGGATGTCCGCCTTGCCGTCGCCGTCCGTATCCTCGATGTAAAGGATGTCGGGTGCGGCGCAGACGAGAGCCCCCTTCCGCCACGCCATGACGCCCGTGGGAAACGGGAGGTCCTCCACGAGACGGGCCACGGTGTCGAATCGCCCGTCCCCATCCCGGTCGCTCAGGACCGCGAGCCGTCCCCCAGGCTTAAAGTGGCCGTCGAGCCCCAACGGGTAGTCGTGCATCTCCACCACCCAGAGGCGCCCGTCCGCCCCAAAGTCGATCGCCACCGGATCGACCACCAACGGCTCCGAGGCAACCAACTCCACACCCAGCCCCGGGCGGGTCCGCAACGTGCGGAGTGCCTCGGCGGGCGACCGGGGCGGAGTCATCTCCTTACCCCCATCCGGGTCCTTGAAACGTGGCGGAAGCAGGGCGACGACACGCCCCAGGATCCGCTCCTCGGTGTCCCGGGCGAGCCGCGTGGGCCGGTCATAGTAGGGCATCGCCCCGCCTCCTTCATACCCCCCCTCATCCCAGACGCGGGCCGAGGGGATGTAGCAGGGAACATCGTTCGCGTAGGCGTTCACCCAAAGCCGGTCGCGAAGATAGGTCCTCTTGATCCGGAGGGAGTAGTCGACCACCACCTCACCCGGGAGAAACACCATTGCAAGATCGTCGCCGAACACCCAGGTCTGAACCGAGTAGGGCAACTCGGTGGGAAGCACCTCGCCCCGATCCAGTCGGGCGAGATTCAACCGGGCGTGGTAGCCCACGATACCCGGGTCGGAGGCCCGCTTCTCCCACTCCCCCCGGGTGGGGAGCGTGTCGAAGGAGAGATTCAACCGCTCAAGCCCCCCGCGCGGCAGGGCGTGAATCCGGGAAAGTGGGGACCGGAGGAGGCGCGCGACCTCCCGGGCCACCTCACGCCCGTGGTCCTTGGCCGGCTGGAGCGCGTTCCGGGGCTGTGGATCGCTGTCGGCCCCACACCCGATGCCGACCAGCGCTCGAAGACCGGGAAACTCCTCCTCGAGGTACTCCTGGGCGTAGCCCGCCCAGTCACCGCAATGCCGGTTGAAATCCCCCCCGAGGGTTGTGCAATGGCAGGCATAGTTCATGAACAACCCCTTCCATCGCCCATCGCTTCCCCTGACCCCGAGAACGGGAAGATCGTGATCGACTGGGCCGCCCCGGGTTCGGCGATTCTTTGCGAACCCGGCCCTTCCCTGGGCCCACCAGAGCTCGGAGGGGGCACGATCCCGCACCGCAGCGAGGCCGACCGCCACGAGCTTCGTCACCAACTCGTCGCTATATCGGGCGATCGTCACCGCTTCGTCGGAGGTGAGCTGGGCGGCAAAGAGATTCGAAAGCACCCCCGAGAGCATGGGGCCCGTATGGGTGTGGGAGGAACAAAGTGCGAACTGTTCCCGGGGGAACGAGACCACGGCCGAGATGCCCTGATGCACCCGCTCGGTAATCCATGCCGGAACCCCGGTGTTGTCGACCGTGAGAAGCAGCGCCAGGGAGCCGTCGGAGGGTGTCCCCAGGGCCAGGGCCTTGGCGTAGAGGTGTTGCTCCACACCTTCGGAGGAGGTGCGGCGGCCCCCGTAGCCGGAAAGCCGGATCGGGTACTCCGGGGTGATGTCGATGGAGGCTACGCCGGCAGGAAACAGCTCACCCCCATCGGCCGCTCCCCTCGAGTTCGAAGCGCCAAGGCCGAGCAAGAGCACCGAGGCCAGGATGCGGGAAAGAGTCGCGGAGAAGTGCATGAGATTCCCGGCTGTTTGCGGGATTTGGGCGGAATTTCCCAGCAGATTCTCAGGCCCGATCCCGATTGCGCCCCGCGAGGGGAACTCGCAAGATTCATCCATGACCCTCCCCTCGAGTTGGCTGCTCCTGGCATCGCTCATCCTCGGTTGTTCGATCGGGTTTGGAGGCGATCCGTGCGACGCTGCCGAGGAGGCCTGGAGGGTGGGGTTTGCCAAGGGACGGATCACCCCCACGGAACCGATGTGGCTCAGCGGGTATGGTTCGCGGGATCGACGCTCCGAGGGGACGCGGATCGACCTTTGGGCCAAGGCCCTCCTGCTCGAGGCGCCGGGAGGAACACGGGGGCTGATCCTCTCCCTCGACCTGGTGGGCCTCGACCGCGAGACAGCGACCGAGGCCCGGGAGCGCATCTCGCGGGAGACCGGGATTCCGGTGACGCATATCGCCCTCTGCAGTTCCCACACCCACACGGGACCGGTCGTCGGACACAACCTGGAGACCATGTACTTCTTCGGCGAGGAGGACTCGGCCCGGGTCCGGCGCTACACCGCAGGGCTGGTCGACACCCTGGTGCGCATCGCCCACCAGGCAGCCGCGGAAGCCGTTCCCTCCACCCTGCTCTGGGGCACCGGATATGAGAGTTTCGGAGTCAACCGCCGCAACAACCCGGAGCCGCTGGTACCGGCCCATCGCGCGGGGGGAAAACTCCGGGGGCCCGTTGACTACGATGTCCCGGTGCTCCGCATCGCCGACCTTGAGGGGAGAATTACCGGGGTTCTCTTCGGCTACGCGTGTCATGCCACCGTGCTCGACGACTATCAGTGGTCAGGAGACTACCACGGCTTTGCCCAGCGGGAGCTCGAACGGCGGCATCCCGGGGCACAAGCGATGTTCCTGGCGGGGTGCGGGGCGGACGTCAATCCGCTGCCCCGCCGCACCCCGGAGCTGGCGCAGCATTACGGCGAGCGTCTCGCGGCGGCCGTCGATCGGGCGCTCGAGGGGGTTCTCACACCCGTGATGCCCGGGCTCGCGATCCGATCCTCGGAGATTCCGCTGCCGTTTGACACTCCCCCCGCTCGTGAAGTCCTTGAGATGCGGGCGGCTGGCAGCGACAAGTACGCCGCGTCGCACGCGCGGCGGATGCTTCGGGAACTGGATGCCGCGGGGAAGCTCCCCACCACCTATCCCTATCCCATGGCGGTCTGGAAGTTCGGGAACGAGCTCACCTGGGTCTCACTCGGTGGGGAGGTCGTGGTTGACTATGCCCTGCGGATCAAATCCGAACATGGGAGGGGAACGTGGGTCTCCGGCTACTCGCACGATGTCATGGCCTACATCCCATCCCGCCGTGTCTGGGAGGAAGGGGGCTACGAGGGGGGGGGAGCGATGACTTACTACGGGCTCCCGACACGCTGGGATGGACGTGTGGAGCAGCTGATCGTGGGCGAGGTGGATCGGTTGCTGCGGCGGTAGGGCGGCAAGGCTCCTTGCGGCGGGAGCGTCGGCGTCACGGCCCCAAGAGGCGGAACTCCCCCTTCCACGCCACTTCATACGCCTGACAGTGCGTGAGGAACCGGCAGTCGAGCGGCACGGTGTCGCCCGGATGGAATGCCTCCCGTCCGAAGACCAACGCGGGGACCTCCATGGCGGCAACCATCCCTACACCGAGCCGGTCGTCGATGAGGGTCTCGACATG
>DMJJ01000343.1 GCA_003452185.1 Verrucomicrobiales bacterium
GGCGATGCCGGGGGAGGGGTCTGGCTCTGGACCCCTGCGCGGGGAAGTGGTGGGATGCCGGCGGCCACTCTCAAGGCGGAGATCACGGCGCTCGCCTGGTCCCGGGACGAAAAGCTTCTGGTGGCCGCCACGGCCGAGGGGCATCTTCAGCTGATGCGGTGACCGGGCCGACCGCAACGAAACCTGCGGGGAGAGGGCTACAGCTTGCGGCGGATCACCCCGGCCCAGACACGGTATCCCTCCGGGTTGAGGTGGAGGCCATCCTCGCGGTAGAGCTCCTCCCTCACCTTCCCATGGCGGTCGAGCATCGGCGTGAAGGTGTCAATATAGTCGACATGCCGGTGCCCGAAGGCGTATCGGCGGATGCGTGAGTTGGCTTCCCGGATCTTGGGCAGAAGCCCCCACCGTGCGCGGCTCGGTTTGATCGCGATGTAGCTGATCCGTGCGAGGGGGAGCGTTGCGTGCACCTGTCGGACGAACTCCCGGAACCCTGCCGCCACCTCCTCCGGGGTCTTGCCTGCGGCAAGGTCGTTGTCCCCCTCGTAGACCAGGATGTGCCGCGGCTCGTACGGGATCACGATCCGGGAGGCATACCGGTTGAGGTCGCTCATGTGGGACCCCCCAAACCCGCGGCCAAAGACCGGGTGCCCTGGGAAGTCGGTGACCAGAGAGGCCCAGAGCCGGATGCTCGAGCTCCCGGTGAACAGGATGGCGTGCCGCGGGGGAGGGTTGGTGGCATCCGCCGCCTCAAACCGGAGGATCTCCTCCTCGAACGGGGGGGATGCCGGCTTCTCGGCCGCCGCCGCCGGGGCGAGCCCCACCCCCGGGCCAAGGAGAGCGGTCAGAAGAAGGATCCAGGGGAGCAGGGCCCGACGACCCCATCCCCTGTGGGAGGGTCGACCTTGGGCACGGGTGGGTGCGAGCGTCATGGCGTCCCCCAATCCACCCTGTGCCGGGGCTGGAGACAACCCTTTTCTTTCATCCGGCAGCGGGGGGGCGGCGGACTTTTGCGGGGGCCTTGATGGAAACAGTTATTGTCAGCTCGCGCTGCAGAACGTCGCGCTCCTGCCGTTCCACCCCCACGAGCGGATCGGAGGGACGCAGGGCGTTGGCGAGGTAGACGCTCGCCTCCGGGAGGTGGCGGTTGCGGAACGCCACCCGATGGCGCCCTGTGCGGAGCGGCGGAAACTGGGCGCTGAACGTCAGTCGGATCATCCCCACCCCGTTGGTCAGCTGCTCCATCGTCGCGTAGGTGGCACTTTCCCCCGCGAGCGGGCAGGTTCGGCCGTCGACCTTCAGGGTGAGGCTGCTCCGTACCAGATCGGCGTAGGCTTCCCACTCCGTTGCAGAGAGGGTTCCATCGCCGTTAAGGTCGATGAGGCGGAGGACCCGGGAAGTGGTCTCGATCCCGGGCGTCAGGTCCAGCTCGACCTCGAGGCGCGCGACCCCCACGTCGACCCGGGCGGCCTGCAAGACTTCATCCAGCCGGTGGCCGCTGGCCGACCCCGCCATCAGGAGGCTCGCGATCAGGCCGATCCAGGCCAGGGGGGGCAACCCGGGGCTCATGGCTTGAGCCATTTGGCCCCGTACTCATTTGAGGGGTCCCGGTACATGGTATGGATGTGCTGCGTTGCGTCGCCCCCCAGGGTCTGCGGGGCGTATTCAATGAAGACCGTGGGGCCCTGGATCCGGAAGTAGGCGGCGCTGCCGGGGGCCGTGGGCCCGCTCCAGGCGAACCAGGTTTCCTCCAGCCCCGACTTGATCTCCGCCATCTTCGGCTCGGCGGAGGCGTCGGGCAGGATGCCGACCCACTCCCGTGCCAACGCGAGCAGCAGTTCCCGCTGCGCCGCCGTGAAGCTGGAGACTCGCACCCCCTCGGGGGCGATCGACTTTCCATCCTGACCGGGTCCCAGGACCAGATCCCGGAACTTGGATCCCAGGATCGCCTGCTTCTGCTGAGCGGGGGTGAGTGCCTCCATCAGCGCGAAGGCCCGGTCGGTTTCCCCGCCGAGGGGCCGGATGGTCTTCCCTTCCAGTGTGAACTTGGCTGGCTGGCTCGCGGTGTGGCTCGGGGTCAGGGTCCCTTGATCGCCCGCCAGAGTGATGTTCAGGGCGAGGTGATGCCCGCCAAACTGGATCCGCCAGGGGCGGGTGGCCGAGGGGGTTCCGAGGAACGCGAGAAAGTACTCATCCCGCCCGAAGAGAACCCGCCCTCCGGGGCCGCCCCCTTTGAGCTGCTCGTCCCCTTCCATGATGCCGACCACTTTCTGATAGCCGGAGGGGCTCAGGACAGCCTCCAGAAGCTGCAGCGCCGCGTCGCGCTGGGCCTTTGTCAGGTCGGCGAGCCTGAACCCGACCCGCTGGTAAATCCCGCTGGGGAGATTGGACCAGCGTTGCTTCTGAACCGCGTCGTCAAATGCAAACACCCCTTTCGAGCGTGCGGCCGGGTCGATCGTCGCCAGGAAGGCCTCGGCGGCGGCGACCGTCCTTCCAATCCCCCGGGGTGGGGCCTCGGCGGCCCGTGCGACGTGGGTGATGGGGAGTG
>DMJJ01000370.1:0-252 GCA_003452185.1 Verrucomicrobiales bacterium
CGTTGTCCTTGCGCAGGACATCGAGCAGCTTCCGGCGACTTTCATCCGCGAGCGCCTTGAACACGGCATCCATTCAAGGAGATGAACATGCAACCTTTTGGTTGCATGTCAACCCCAGGAGCTGGAAGGACTGGAGAAGGGAGGGATCCCGGCGGGAACGGTACAAAAAAACGGCGCAAATCGTCAGATTTGCGCCGCTCTTTCATTCCGGGCCACCATCCTGATGGAAGGATGGTGGAGCCGACAGGATTC
>DMJJ01000370.1:538-3771 GCA_003452185.1 Verrucomicrobiales bacterium
GAGGGGATTCGAACCCCTGACCCCCACAATGCCATTGTGGTGCTCTACCAACTGAGCTACGACCCCAGCCGAATGAGGCGCAGAAGATAGGAATCGAACGCCCCGGTGTCAAACCCGAATCGCTGAAAAGAAAGAGGCGGGTTTTGGCATACACACAGAACGTTACTTCGCCAAAACCCGCCTTTCTTCATCCTCTGAAGAAATTGGGTAAAAACTGATGAATGGTGGTCTAACTGGACATGCCCACTGGATGATGGGAACCGTGGGGAGAGGAAGGGGAAATGAAGGAGCGACCGGCAAGGCTTCCAGACGTAGGGTCACTCGGAGACAACATATTACTCTACTCAGTTACGTAGCCACGAATTCAGGAATGGTGAGACAATAATCCCTGCCACCGGGATGTAAAGGGGAAATTCCGTTACTTCACATACAGAATGTCCTGCAGTTCAAGGACTGCGACACTCATGATGGGGTAACGGCGGTCGGCATCCCGCTCAAGGCACTTCATCAACACCTTGGAGAGGGGAAGGGGGATCTGCGGATTGACCTCGACGGGGGGCTTGGCGGGGCCCTCCTTCTGTCGGCGGAGGATCTCGTCGGCTGTTTCCCCCGGAAAGGGCTTCTGCCCGCACAGGACCTCGTAGGCCGAGACCCCGAAGGCGTAGATGTCGGCCCGGTGGTCGAAGGGGTCCCGGACAAGCTGCTCAGGGGCCATGTAGGCGGGGGTCCCGGGGTTTTTCGAAGCTTTCTGAGGCTTGTCGGGCCGGGGTTGGGCCAGGTCAAAATCGACCAGCCGGATCCGCCCGTTCCGCGTGACCAGGACGTTCTCGGGCTTGAAATCGAGGTGCATGAACCCGCTGTCGTGCACATGCTCCAGGGCGGTGGCCATATCGATAAGGATATTGGCGACGTTCTCGTGCAGGATCTCATCCCCCCGAACCAGGAGCTGTTTCAGGTTTGCCCCCTCCACATACTCCATCTGGCAGTAGTGGATTCCCTCGATCTTTCCATGCTCCATGTAGCCGATCACGTGCTCATGGTTATGGATCTGGGAGAGGATCTCGCACCCCCGGAGGAAGCGGCTCCGTGTCGTGAAATCGAGCATGGAGGTGGGGCGGAGCAGCCGCATGGCACACGATTTCCGGTCGGCGTCCGTGGCCAGGAAAATGTCCGCCATGCCGCCGCTGTTCACCAGCTCCTGCAGGTAAAAGCGGCCGAACGGCCCCGGCTTACGGCACGGTTCCGGGCGCTGTGTATTACCATCCGAATACAGCATCTCTTCCCTTGCGACTATCGGCAGGCGGGCGGCGAAACTGCAGGACAAGAATGGGACAGTCGCCACCCGGCAGGCGGTAGGTAGCACGGAGCGCCTTCGAGGCGAAGAAAAAACGTGCCCTGCCCTTGCCTTCACACGCCCGGTTTTCTACGGTGCGCCCGTGCGGGAACTGCGGGCCTTGACGATTTATTTCGCGGTGGTGTTCCTGGGGGCGGCCCTGCTGGCCCCCTGGATCTACCATGGCTTTCAGGCTGCCGCGCAGGCATTTCCCGGTCTCCGAGGTCTCGCCAGCCAGCCGTTCCACCGGTACGTCAGCCGCTCGTTGATGCTCCTGGCCCTGCTTGGCCTCTGGCCGCTGCTTCGGAGCCTGGGGGTTCGATCCTGGAAGGGGATCGGAATCACCTCCCTCTGGCCGCAGCTGCCGGCGGTTTTTTTCGGCCTTGGCCTCGGCCTCGCCTCTCTTGCCACGGTGGCGATCCTCGGGGTCGTCACCGGTGGACGAACACTCACCCTGGGGCTCTTTGGGATGAAGCTCCTGCACCATCTGGCCGCCGCCGCCCGCTCCTCCCTGGTGGCGATCCCCGAGGAACTCTTGTTCCGGGGTGTTCTTTACACCCGGCTCCGCGCGGCCCTGGGAGACGGGGCGGGGCTCTGCCTCAGCAGCCTGATCTACGCGATCCTACACTTCTTCGCCCGCCCCGAGTCCCCCTCACACGTGGAATGGGACAGCGGGATCGAGGTGCTGCGCCAGATGTCCGCAGGGTTCCTCAACGGGAGGGCCCTCGTGCCCGGGTTCCTCACGCTCACCCTGGGGGGGATCATCCTCTCCTGGCTCTTTCGGTCGACGGGGTCGCTCTACGGTCCCATGGCGCTGCATGCCGCCTGGATTCTCTGGCTCAAGCTCTACGAGGCGGCCACCGCCGGGAGCGGCGGCCAGGCCACGTGGGTCTGGGGGACGAGCAAGCTGATCGATGGCTGGAGCGCCTTCGTGATGATGCTCTGCTGCGCCGCCATCGTGCGGCAATGGTCCTCCAAACGCCGCCCCTCTCCGTAGCTTCCCTCCCGGAAGCGACCCCGCTGTTCCCAGGATGAACCCTCTCCCCCCACCGATTCGCAGCGGACTCGAGTCGCTCCTCGCCCTCCTCTTCCCGGAGGTCTGCCAGCTCTGCGGCGAGGAGCGGGGGGAGGCGGCCTCCGGCTACCTCTGCACCCCATGCCGGTCGAGGCTTCCGCGGATCGCCCCCCCGATGTGCGACCGATGCGGGCTCCCCTACCCCGGCGACATCACAGGCCCCTTCGACTGCCTGAACTGCCGCGACCTCGATCTCGCCTTCACCCAGGCCCGGTCGCTCCTCGCCGCCAAGGGGACCGGCCTCGAGCTCGTACACCGCTACAAATACCATCGCGCCTTCTGGTTCGAACCCCTCTTCGAGTCCCTCTTTCGGGAGAAGGCCGCCCCGGGGATCGACCCCGCGGCCTGGGACCTCATCGTGCCCGTGCCGCTCCATCCCGTGAAACACCGGGAACGGGAGTTCAACCAGGCAGAACACCTCGCCCGCCTGCTTGGGCGTGCCACCGGGATCCCCGTCGACGCAACCCTGCTGCGCCGCGCCGAGCACACCGCCACCCAGACCACCCTGACCCGCCGCGCCCGTTCCAGGAACGTGCACGGGGCCTTCACCCTCGCCCGATCCCTCCCGGCCGACTCCACCCGCCTCATCCTCGTCGACGATGTCCTCACGACCGGAGCAACCACCAGCGCTTGCGCCCGGGTGCTCCGGGATGCGGGCGCCACCCAGATCATCGTCTGGACCCTCGCCCGCGGGCTCTGAGGCCTCCCCGCCCCGCGCCCCCCCCCCCCCCCCCCCCCCCCGCCGGCCCCCGGGTCCCCGCGGGGGGCACCCCCTGTCACCCCCCCCGAGGAAAGAGGGAACATCGCGAGGTTGATTTTCCGGCC
>DMJJ01000210.1 GCA_003452185.1 Verrucomicrobiales bacterium
GACGCTCGTCGTCTGGGGGGGGGAGTTCGGCCGCATGCCGGTCTCCGAGACCTTCAACACCGGCGGCAAGCCCGGCGGACGCGATCACAACCCGAAGGGCTTCACCTACTGGCTGGCCGGCGGCGGCGTCAAAGGGGGGACCAGCTACGGGGAGACGGATGAACTGGGCGAGGGAGCCGTCGTGAACCGGTGCCACCTGCGGGATCTCCACGCCACCGTGCTCCACCTGATGGGGCTCGACCCGACCCGCCTGACCTACTTTTACGGCGGACTGAACAACAAACTGACCGGCGTGCTCGATTCCGAGGTCATCCGCGGGATCCTCGCCTGAGCCTCTCGCTCATCCACCCACGTGAACGCACGCCCCTCGACCCCCGCCCTGCCGGAGCGTGAACGCGCCGGGCTCACCCTTTCCCGAGGTCAGTGGATGGTGCTCCTCGCGGCATTCCTCGGATGGATGTTCGATGGCTACGAGATCGGACTGTTTCCCGTTATCGCACGACCGGCGATCAAGGGACTTCTCGGAGGCGTGGGGGACGAGGTGGTCGGGCCCTGGATGGGCTATATCACCGCGGGGTTCCTCCTGGGGGCGGCGCTGGGAGGGGTGGTTTTTGGGTGGCTGGGGGACCGGATCGGCCGGGTTCGGGCGATGGCCCTGAGCATCCTCGCCTACAGCCTGGTGACCGGCCTTGGATACTTCGCCACCGCCCCCTGGCACCTCGCCGCGGTCCGTTTCATTTCCGCCCTGGGGATGGGAGGGCAATGGTCCCTTGGGGTCGCCCTCGTCATGGAATGCTGGCCTGAACGGTGGCGACCGATGCTCGCAGGCGGAATCGGCGCCGCCGCCAACGTCGGGTTTCTGCTCGTGGGGGCCACGGCCCGGCTCCACCAGGTGACGCCCGACTCCTGGCGCTGGATGCTGGTGGTGGCCGCCCTCCCGGCCTTCCTTGTCGTGTTCATCATGTTTGGGGTTCCTGAGTCGGAGCGATGGAGGAAGGCGGCCGCGGGAGCCCCCGGGGACTTCAGTCCGATGCGCGAGGTGTTCAGGGCCGGCCTCCGCTCGCGCACCCTCCTGGCGATCGGGCTGGCCTCCATCGCCCTGATCGGAACCTGGGGATCAGTGCAGTGGCTCCCCTCGTGGGCGAACAAGATGGTCAACGAGTCGGGCATCGCCACCCTTCGCGCGGAGCACCCCGGATGGTACGCCCCCGGCGCCCCTGGATCGCCCGAGAAGGAAACGGCCGAAGGGGCCGTTCGGAAACGGGCCGGGCAGGCGACGGCCGACATCCAGATGATTCAGGGACTTGGGGCCATCGTCGGCACCCTGCTCGCCCCGCTCATGGGGGCGCGACTCGGGCGCCGCCCTGCCTACTTCCTCCTCTGCCTGGGGTCGCTCCTCGTCTGTGGCGCGACGTTCCGGACGGTTCACGCCTACGGGTCGATGTTCCTCGCCTGGGGATTCGTCGTCAGCCTGACGACCGCCTCGTTTTATGGGTGGTTTCCCCTCTACTTTCCGGAGCTGTTCCCCACACGGGTGCGGGCAACAGGCCAAGGGCTGAGCTACAACTTCGGCCGCGTCTTTGCCGCCGTCGGCGCCGTGACCCAGGGACAGCTCGTCGCCTCGTTTGGCGGCGATTACGCCCGCGCCGGAGCCGTGGTCACCCTGATCTACCTGGTCGGAATGGGGATCATCTGGCTCGCCCCGGAAACCCGCGACGCCCCGCTTCCCGACTGACCGACACGGGCCCGCACAGCCGGCGACCTGCGGCCCCGCTCTCCCCTCTCACCCCCGACGGACGATCATCCCCTGCCCGGAGGTCAGGTGGATGACATGGCGCTCGGGCTTGCCCGCGATGAACTCGTCAAAGGCTCTCTTCGCCCCGGGACAGTCCGTGAACCCATAGTCGTCGCACACCAGAATGCCCCCCGGGAGGAGCCGCTCGTAGAAGAAGGCAATCGAGTCCCGCGTCGGCTCATACAGGTCGACATCGATATGGACGAAGGCGAATCGCCGGTCGACCACCTCGGGGAAGCGGGTCGGGATCCACCCTTTGTAAAACCGGATGAACCCAAAGCGGTCAAGGTTCCGCCTCACCGTCTCCTCGGGCGTCGCGAACTCCCCCGACTCATACGGCCGGGCGGTCGGGTCGCTCGGGCGATCCCTCTCCACCGGGGCCGAGAGCCCCTCGAAGGAGTCAAACACATGATGCAGATGTCCGGGCTTCCCCTCAAAGGCCAGCGCGATCACGTAGCTCCCCGCCCCCTTGTACACCCCGCACTCCACCGAGTCCCCCGGCAGATCCGACACCGAGCGGGCGAGTTGGTGGAGATTGTAATGCCGCGGATTGATCTTCTGCCCGCCGGGGTACCCCTGCGTGAGCCGCTGAAACGCGGCATCCTTCCACCAGATCAGGCTGTGGGTGTAGAGGCGAAATCCGCCGAGCCTGGCGGCCAGCGCTGAGAGAAGCTCGTAACGGCGCACATGGCGCTGCGCAGGCTCGCGCGTCAGCACGGCTTGTGCAACCAGTCGCACCCAGTTGAAGAATTTCGAGAACACCTGCCCATAGGTGACCGGCGCGGCGCAAGGTTTTCAAGCAGAACCACCCAGCATGCCCCTCCCCCCTTCCCGGCTGGACGCGTTTTCTGGCGCGAGGCTGGCAAATTCGGCTTGCCCCACACCCATCCCCTTCGCTACCCAGAGGGAAGTTCGACATCGCCTTGGAGGAGGATGCCCCGTTCGCTACAGAGTTGCGGTCACACCCGCGCGTACACCCATCGTGCCGCGCCGCCCGAGGGCTTCACCCTGCTGGAGCTCCTCGTGGTGGTGACCCTCATCACCACGCTCGCCGCGCTGCTGCTTCCCGCCCTGACCCAAGCCCGTCGCCGGGCCAACGACGTCGCGTGCCTCTGCAACCTCCGGCAATGGGGAGTCGCCACGGCTACCTACGCCTCAGAAAACGACGACCTCCTCCCCAAGGACGGATCCCCAAACGGACTCTCCACCGCCGAAGGATGGTACATCGACCTTCCCCGAACCCTCGGCCTCCCAACCTACCCGGACCTCCCGTGGCGCACCAACGCCAGCCTCCCGCCCCCGAGGTCGATCTGGATCTGCCCCACGACCACAAGACGCTCTAATGGAAAGAATCTATTCCACTACTGTTTGAACGAACACATCAACGGAGCGGGTTCCGGGCAGCAACGCCCCCTGGCCTCCGTCCCCTACCCGGCGGCGGCTGTTTGGCTATTCGACAATGGGAAGCTTGCCCCGGTTGCCCAGCAAAACAACGTTCACACCAACCTCCATCTCGGCGGAGCCCAGTTTCTCTTTCTCGATGGCCACACCGCCCGCTTCCAGGCCTCCGCCTACTGGGACTTCGCGAGAAACCGTGGAAAAACCAACAACCCCGAGTTGCAGTGGCAGCAATAGGTCGCACCGACCCCGTTTCAGCAAAACCTGTAGAATCATGACCTCCGGCACCCGACCTCAGGACTTGTTCCACGTGGAACATTGAGTTCAACCAAAGCACTCCAACGTTGAGGATCTGGTCAGCCTCCCTAATCTGGGTCGGGAGGGGTGGGTCTAGAGATCGCCGCAGCAGCTATTGTGTGCGCTCGGTTGATCGGAGTGCTCCTCGGCACCACAACCCTCGGATGGATCGTCGACTGGTGGAGGAGTCGGGGCTGAGGGTAGGGGGGAGGTCCCCTGCCCTGGGCCTCGGCGAAGGTGCACTAGGAGAATGCTCAAATCAGCGGGGGTGACTCCACTGATACGGCTGGCCTGACCGATGGTGGTGGGTCGGATCTGAGAAAGTTTCTGACGAGCCTCTTTTCGAAGGCTGTGGACTGTGGCGTAGTCGACCCAGGCGGGGATTTGCTTCTCCTCCATCGTCCGGAACCGTTCGACTTCCTCTTCTTGCCGTTCGATGTAGGAGGCGTACTTGAGAGTGATCTCCACCTGCTCCGTGACCGCGGTCGGGAGATCCTCTCGACGGTTGGGGAGCTGGTGATAGCTCATCCCGGGTCGGCGTAGCTGTTTTGCCAGAAGCTCCCCATCGACACGCGTCGATTCGAGTCGCTCGAGCTCTTCCCGGACTTGCTGGCGCTTTAGGGTGAACTGCTCGTAGTTCCGTTTTCCCAGCAGGCCGATCTCGTAGCCAAGTTCCGAGAGGCGGGTATCGGCGTTGTCCTGGCGGAGGAGCAACCGGTACTCAGCGCGACTCGTGAACATCCGATACGGCTCGGTGGTTCCTTTCGTGACCAGATCATCGATGAGGACCCCGATGTAGGCTTGGTTGCGTCCGAGGGTAATCCCCGCGAGTCCCTGAACCCGTCGGGCAGCGTTGATTCCCGCCATCAATCCTTGAGCCGCCGCTTCCTCGTAACCGGAGGTCCCGTTAATCTGGCCCGCTAGAAAGAGGTTTTCGCAGACCTTCGTTTCCAAGGTCGGGAAGAGTTGGGTGGGGTTCGCGAAATCATATTCCACTGCGTAGGCAGGTCGCATGATCTCCGCCTCCTCGCAGCCGATGATCGTGCGGACCATTTTCACCTGAACTTCGAACGGCAAACTCGTCGAAAACCCGTTCACATAGAACTCATCCGTGGACACCCCTTCCGGCTCCAGGAAGATCTGATGCCGCTCCTTGTCGGCGAACTTCACAATCTTGTCCTCGATCGACGGGCAGTAACGAGGTCCGATCCCTTCGATCACTCCAGAATACATCGGCGAGAGATGCAGATTCGCGCGAATGATCTCCGCCGTCTCCGGCGTGGTGTACGTGATGTAACACGGCAACTGACCTTGCAGTCGGTCGAGCAGCGACCCAGGAGGATATTTACCACCCGAATGCCCCACCTCCGCAGGGCTAACCCCAGAATGTTCCACGTGGAACAAGTCCTCTCGCCAGAAGCTAAAGTAGGGGACCGGTTCATCACCGGCCTGGGGTTCGGTCTTGTTGAAATTGATGGAGCGACGGAGGAGCCGAGGAGGGGTTCCGGTCTTAAGGCGCCCCAATTCCAATCCGATCTCTTGAAGGGATCCACTCAAACTGGTCGCAGCCGCCTCTCCGGCGCGACCGCCAGTCTGCTGGGCGGATCCGATGTGCATCAACCCTCTCAGGAAGGTTCCCGTGGTGACGACAACGGTGGTGCCGTGGTACTGAACTCCGAGAGTGGTTTCGACGCCGAAGACCTTTCCCTTGGTGTGCAGGAGTCGCGCCGACTGCCCTTGCTTGCAGTCGAGATTCTGCTGCCGTTCGCAGATCCATTTCAGTCGAAACTGATACGCCTTCTTGTCACATTGGGCCCGTGGAGCCCAGACCGACGGACCCTTCTTGGTATTGAGCATCCGGAACTGAATCCCGGTCATATCGGTGGCTCGTCCCATCTCTCCCCCCAACGCATCGATTTCCCGAGCAAGGTGCCCCTTGGCGAGTCCGCCAATGGCCGGGTTGCACGACATCTGCCCAATGGTGTCGAGGTTTATCGATAACAACAAAGTGGAACAGCCGATCCGTGCAGCAGCGAGGGCCGCTTCAACGCCGGCGTGGCCTGCTCCGATAACGATAACGTCGTATTTCTTTGGGTAAACGAACATGTCAGTGGCTCCCGCTTGGAGGTCGCGGTGGTCGACGGTAGTGGCAGCGCCCGATGGGGGCGGCTTCCGGACGGTGGCCCCGGTGGGGGAGCGATTGAGGAGAGGCTAGCTGTTGGGGAGGTTTCAGGCAATCGCGGTGGGAGGGAACTCGATTTCGGGACTCGACCCTTGGATCGGGAGCGATCACTCCTTATCTGCAACGGATCCCCTCCGGGGATCCGCAACCAACCAGACGCGTGATTCGACCACTCCGTCCACTGTCGGACTGATGATGCATTGGGGGCTTCTTTTCAACAGCCTGCGGGTGGGGGGGGGTGCCACCGCGATGGCGCTGCTCCTCGGCGGGGCCCTGGCCCTTTGGATGCAAGGGGTCGCCCCCCGCCTCCGGGGCCCGGTTTGGGCTGCGGCTCTGCTCTCGCTCGCGATGCCGGGCTTCCTTCCTTTGAATGCCTGGCTTGATCTGTTCGCCCCCACGGGATGGGTTGCGGCGCACCTCCCGATTCCTGCGATGCCGCAGACCGCTGCGGCCCTCCTGATCGGGCTCCTCTTGTGGCCCATTTCGTTCGTTGCGTTGGCTGCCGCCTGGGGAGCCATCCCCCGGGAGCTCTTCGAGGCCGAGACCGGGCTGCGCGGCTGGGGTGTGGTGCGCCACATCCTCTGGCCTGCCGCCCGCGGGCGGTTGCAGGGAGTGGTGCTGCTGACGCTGGTGCTCGCTCTCAACCAGTTTTCAATCCCATCGCTCCTCCAGGTGAAGCTGCTCTCGTCGGAGATCTGGATCCGGTACTCGACGAACCTCGACCCGATGTCGGCATTGGCGGTGGGGTGGCCGTTACTGCTTCTCCCCTCCCTGGTGTTGCTGATCTGGGATCCGGCACCGATGCGCCCGCCGGCGCCTGTCCAGACCCCCGGGGCCCGATTCGTTCGCGAGGCGCTCGGCGCCGGACTCTGGGTTTCGGCCGGCGTGCTCGGCCTGGCCGCGATTGCCCTCTCGCTCCTCCTGCCGCTGGCGATCACTCTCGGCTCGCTCCGCACGTGGGAGCATTTGCTCCCGGCCTGGAGCGCGAACGTCCGCCCGGCCGGGATCTCCTTCCTGTTCGCGACCGCGACCGCCACGGCCGTTCTGCTCCTTGGGATTCTCGGGGCTGGAATGCGCCTCGCCACCAGGCCGCGCGCCGAGGGGCTCCGTCGCTGGATCGGGCGTGGGGCCTGGTCCCTTTACCTGGTCCCCGGGGCGTTCCTGGGCCTTGGCATCAGTCTCCTCTTCGCCCTTCCGGTCATGGTCCCGCTGCGCGGCTGGTTCCTGGCTCCCGGCCTCGCCCTGGTGTTCCGGTACCTGGCCTTTGGATGGAGCGGGGCTGCGATCGCGCGACGCGACCTCGATCCCGCCCTGATCGACATTTCCGCCTCGGTGCCGATGGGCCGATGGGATTGGTTTCGCCATCACCTCTGGGCCGAGCAGGGGGCCTGGCTCCGGGGGACCTGGTATCTCACCTATGTGCTCAGCCTCTGGGATGTCGAATCGCTTCTCCTCGTCCAGGAGCCCGGGGCGGAAACACTTGCCCTGCGGATTTTCAACCTGCTTCATTACGGTCACAACGACCAGGTGAACGCCCTCTGCCTCCATCTTCTTTTCCTGGCATCGCTGCCCGCGATCCTTTGGAAGGGGGTTGGTCTTCTGGGGCGCGCCCGGGTCCCGCTCCCCTCTCTTCTGCTGCCGTTGCTCCTCTCAGCTTCCGGGTGCTCCCCCCGCGACCCGGCGTCGGGTGCTTCCTCCGCCCCGGGCCAGCCCTCCCTGTTCGCCGGGGTGGAGCAGGTGGGTGGGCGGGGCACCGCGGCCGGGCAGTTCAACAAGCCCCGGTCGGTCACGGTCGATCGGGCCGATAACCTTTACGTGGTCGACATGACCGGTCGGGTGCAAAAGTTCTCCCCCCGTGGCGAGTTCCTCCTCCTTTGGCAGCTTCCCCAGACCGACCTCGGGAAACCGAAGGGCATGGGTGTGGACCGGGACGGAAACATCCTGGTCGTCGAGCCCCATTACCAACGGGTGACCCACTTCACCCCTTCGGGGGAGAAGCTCCGGCAATGGGGCACCCCTGGCACCAATGCGGGGGAGCTGACCCTCCCGCGATCGATCGCCGTCAACTCCAGGGGACTTCTCTACGTCACCGAATACACCACCGTCGACCGCGTCCAGGCGTTCGCTCCCGGCGGCCAGCCCGGGGGGATCCTCTTTGGCAGGGCCGGCCCGGGGCCCGGCGAGTTCAATCGCCCGGAAGGAATCGCCATCGATTCCTCCGACCGGCTCTTCATCGCCGATTCCTGCAACCACCGGATCCAGGTCTTCGACTCCGGGGGAGTCTTCCTTCGCTCCCATGGCCAGGCCGGCTCGGGGCCCGGCGATCTCAGCTACCCCTATGACATCGCCGTCGACGCGGAGGGACGCCAGTTTGTTTGCGAATTCGGGAACAGCCGCATCCAGGTGTTCGACGCGGCCGATCGATCGATTGAGCTCCTCGGCCAGTACGGAGGAGGCCCCGGCCACCTGAACAACCCGTGGTCCCTGGCGCTCGATTCCCGGGGCAATCTCTACGTCGCCGACTCGGGGAATCACCGGGTCTTGAAATACATCCGCCGCCGCGCGCCGGGATGACCTCTCCCCTCCAGTTCGATCATCCGCTCTGGCTGCTGGCCCTGCCCCCTTCGATCGCGTGGGTCCTCTGGGTGGCGCGCCGCAGCGAGGTCCCCCTGGCCTCCTGGCGACGCCGGCTCACCCTCACCCTCCGGCTCCTGCTCCTCGTGGTCCTGGTGTTCGCCCTTGCCGGGGCGCAGCGCCGGGAGCCAGTCGACTCGATGAACGTCGTCTTCCTGCTCGACCGGTCGCAGAGCATTCCGGCCCCGCAGCAGGAGGCCTCGCTCCGCTATGTGAACGAGGTCACGCGGCACAAGCACGCGCGCGACCGTGCGGGGGTGGTCGTGTTCGGCGCCGAGGCGGCGGTGGAGTCGACTCCCGGCTCCGTGCTCGATCTTCAGCACGTGAACGCCGTGATTCCGTCCGAGCGCACCGACATCGCCTCGGCGATCCGGCTTGGGACCGCCTCGTTTCCCGAGATGGGGCAAAAGCGGCTGGTGCTGGTTTCCGACGGAAACGAGAACCTTGGCGATGCCACCGCGGCCCTGCTCTCCGCCCGCGCCCTGGGCGTGACCCTGGATGTCCTTCCCCGCGGGGTGGACCGCTCGGGGGACGTGGCCGTGGAGCGGGTCACGGTGCCGAACCGGCTCAAGAAGGGGCAGCCGTTCGAGCCGCGAATCTTTGTCGATTCGACCAAGGCCCAGGCCGGGACCCTGCGGATCTATCGCAACGACCAGCTCCTCGGGGAGCAGAAGGTGGAACTCGTTCCCGGGAAGAATCTCTTCTCCTTCCCCCAGAAGCTCGAGGAGGCGGGGTTTTACCGATACGAGGCGCAGCTCGAGGTTCCGGGGGACACCCTGCCGCAGAACAACCGTGGGTCGGCCTTCACCGGGGTGCGGGGCGAGCCGCGGATCCTGCTCGTCTCCTCGGACCCCGCGAAAGATGAGCCGCTGGCAGCCGCCCTTCGCTCCTCGGGGTTGCCGCTCCAGCGGGTCGACGTCCGGCAGATGCCCTCCTCGCTGGAGCAGCTGCAGGGGTTCGAGACGATCTTCCTCAGCAACGTGGCCGCGGGGGACTTCGCCCCGGGAGTCCTCCAGGCGCTGGAAAGCCTGGTGCGGGATTTTGGAGTCGGGCTGGTCTGCATCGGGGGCGACCAGTCGTTCACCGCGGGGGGCTACCGTGGAACACCGCTCGAAGCCCTTCTCCCCGTCGGCATGGACCTCGACAGCAAGAAGGTCCTGCCCAAGGGGGGGGTTGTCCTGGTGATGCACGGGATGGAGTTTGCCAATGGAAACCAGGTCGCCCGCGATTGTGCCATCGGGGTGCTCGAGGCCCTCGGGCCCCAGGACGAGATGGGGGTGGTGCTCTGGAACGGCAAGGTGGACTGGCTTTTCCCGCTCGCCCCCGTGGGGGACAAGAAGGAGGAGGGACGGTTGATCGCGGGAATGCAGCAGGGGGATCTCCCGAGCTTCCACGAGATCATGGGAATGGGGGCCGATGCCCTGAAGAAATCGAACGCCAACCTGAAGCACATGATCGTGTTCAGCGATGGGGATCCGGGGAGGCCGACCGAGGGCCTGATGGAGGAGCTGCGGGAGGCGAAGATCACCGTCAGCACGGTGCTCATCGCCGGGCATGCCGGCCCCGACACCATGGTCTGGATGGCCGCGGAGGGGAAAGGCCGCTTCTACGACGTCCGTTCCCCGGATGAGCTTCCGCAGATCTTTCTCAAGGAGGCGGCGGTGATTTTGAAGTCGGCGATTTTCGAGGACCCGTTCAAGCCTCAGGTCGCAGCGTCGAGCGAGCTCACCCGGGGGATCCCCGGCGCCGAGCTCCCAACGCTCCGGGGCTGCGTGGCAACCTCCCCCAAACCCCGGGCCGAGACGCCGCTTCTCACCCACCAGGGGGATCCGCTCCTGGCCCACTGGCAGTACGGGCTGGGACGCGCGGTGGCGTTCACGTCGGACGCCGGATCGAAGTGGGCCGGGGATTGGGTCGCGTGGGAACGCTATCGCCAGTTCTGGACCCAGGTGGCCCAATGGTCGCTGCGCCGGGTTGAGAACGCGGACCTTCAGGCGGACGTCGCGATTGCGAAAGGGGAGGGGGTCGTGACCGTCGATGCGCTGGATGAGAAAGGGAACTATCGCAATTTCCTGACCCTGCAGTCCGTGGTGGTCGGCCCGAAGGGGGAGCGACAGCAGTTCCGGCTGGAACAGGTGGGCCCGGGCCGGTACCAGGCCCGTTTTCCGGCCCGCGAGGTCGGCGCCTATGTGGTGAACGTGATGGAGCTGCGTGAGGGTGTGCTCCGGGGATCGCAGGTGGTGGGGGCGACGGTCAGCTTCTCCCCCGAGTTTTCGACGCCCGGTCCGAACCTCGGGCTGCTCCAACGGCTGGCCGAGCTGGGCCAGGGGCAGGTGTTGACCCTGGCAGACCCGGCCATGAATCCATTTGAACTGAACCGCAGGCGCACGTTCCAGGCGAACGATCTCTGGGAGTGGCTCCTTCGCCTCCTGGTGGTGGCCTTCACGCTCGATGTCGCCCTCCGGCGAATCGAGCTCGATCGCCAACAGGTGCGGGAGTGCCAGGCGTGGCTGCGTCGGCGGCTCCTCTTCTGGCGCCCCTCCACGGCGTCCGCTCCTTCGGAGGCATCGCTCGCCGCGCTCCTCTCAAGCCGGGATCGGGCCCGGACGCGGCGACCGGGGTTTGATCCCCCCGCCCACGGGTCGGGTGAACCCACCCCCGGTCCCCCGCAGGGAGCGAAGCCGTCCGAGGCGGGATCGTCGACAGAACTGCCAACCCCGGCCCCATCCCCGGAGCCCAATGCCCCGCCGGCCCCGGCCGCGAGCACCGCAAGCCGACTCCTGGAGGCCCGGCGCCGCGCCCGCAGGAACCTCGATCCCTAGCCTTCAACACGGACTGCACCGGAGGAGGGGGTCCGGCAGCCACCCCCCGAACGGTGTGACTTTCTCGTCGCCTCGAAGCCCCCGCGCAGGCAATCTCCAGCCATGGCTGCGGAACCGACCGGGGATCATTCCCACGGGCATGCGTTCACCTTCCTGAACCCACGGGCTCGCGAAGGGGTGACGGTCGTCAGCCGACGCAGCATGCTCAAGGCCGGTCTGGCCGGGTTTGCCGGGCTGACCCTGCCCCGGCTCCTCCAGCTCCGGGCGGCGGGGACGGAAGCCGGGCGACCGCTGCCGCGCAACAAGGCCGCCATCCTCCTCTGGATGACCGGCGGTCCCTCGCACATCGATACCTGGGACGTCAAACCGGGGATGCCGACGGAGATCCGCGGCCCGTTCAAGGACATCCCAACCCGGATTCCCGGCGTTCACCTCTGCGAGCACTACCCGCTTCAGGCCGGGATGCTCGACAAGTTCACCCTCATCCGGTCGGTCGACTGCCGGGAAAGCAACCATGAGCCGAACATGGTGATGCAGACGGCGAACCTCGCAGCAGAACCACGGCTCAACCCCCTCGGCCACCTCTACCCGGGGTATGGATCGGTGGTCGCCCGATTCTGCCCCGGGATCGATCCCGCGATTCCTCCCCACGTTGTCCTGAACCTGAAGGACAAATCGCACGTCGCGTGGGGAGGATACCTCGGCAAGCAGTATGACCCGTTCCTCGGGAGCAACGTCGATGGGCTCTTCCGCCTGCCCGGCAACCTCTCGATGGAGCGTGTCCGCGACCGGCACACCCTGGCACGGCAGATGGACACCCTCCGGTCGAACCTCGATGCGTCGGGCCACATGGCGGCGCTCGACCGGTTTGGCCAGCAGGCCTTCGACATCGTGGCCGGGGGACGAGCCCAGGCGGCTTTCGACCTGAGCCGCGAGCCCCGGAAGGTCGTTGAGCGCTATGGCGACCATGATTGGTGCCGGCAGGCGCTGCTGGCCCGAAGGTTGGTGGAGTCGGGGGTCAGCTTCGTCACGATCGACCTGAGCAACCATTCCGCCAGCGGCACGTGGGACACGCATGGTGACAACATCCCGCCCTACGGGGGGATCTGGAATGGCCTCCGCCCCCTGCTGCCGGTTTTCGACCGGCTGGTGACCACACTCGTCAAGGATTTGGAGGAGCGCGGGCTCCTGGAGGAGACCCTGGTGATCGCCATGGGGGAATTTGGCCGCACGCCGCGGCTCGGGACCCAGGGGAGCACCGATGGGCGGGACCACTGGCCCTATGTCATGTCGATGCTCATGGCAGGGGGTGGGTTCCGCCACGGGCAGGTCATCGGGGCCAGCTCCCGGGACGGCGGGGAGATCGCCGAGCGGCCTGTTCTCCCGGGTGACATTGCCGCCACCCTCTACCGGCATTTCGGGATCCCGCTCGAAACCACGTACGAGGATCATCAGGGTCGTCCCCTGCGGATCGTCGACCAAGGGGAGCCACTCCGTGAACTGGTCTAGCCAGAACCGATCCATCCCTGGAGACTCAGGCCTGATGACCCATCGCTGAACAACAGCGCCGCCCCACCCCGGTGCCCGCCATGCCCTTCAACCCCTGCCGCCGCCCATGAGTCTCCGCGATCTCGGATGGGACTCGTTCTTCGAAGCCTCGTTCGCCCCGTGGCAGACCGAGGGGCTGCTCCCGGCCCGCGTCGCCGTGCAGCACCGGGGGGGGTATGAAGTCTGGACCGCGGAGGGAGTTCTCGCCGCCGAGGTCTCGGGACGGTTCCGGCACGAGTCCTCCCGTCCGGGCGATTACCCCGCCGTGGGGGACTGGGTGGCGGTGGAGCCAATGCCCGGGGAAACACGCGGGGTCATCCAGCGGCTCCTCCGCCGCAAGACCCGCTTCTCCCGAAAGACGGCCGGGCTTGCCACGGAGCAGCAGATCCTCGCCACAAACATCGACGAGGTGTTCATCCTCGAGTCGCTCGCGGCCCCCGTGAACCTCCGTCGCCTGGAACGCTTCCTCACCCTGGGGTGGGAGAGCGGTGCCCTCCCAACGGTGGTGCTCACCAAGGCGGACGCCTCCCCGGACCCGAAACGGGTGGTGGCGGAGGTGAAACCCCTGACCCAGGGGGGAGAGGTGCTCGCGATCAGCTGCCTCGGGGAGTCGGGACTCGGCCGGCTCCGGAAACGGCTCCGCAAGGGACGCACCATCGCCCTGCTCGGGCCGTCGGGGGTAGGAAAATCGACCCTCATCAACTCCCTGGTCGGGGAGGAGCTCCAGCCGGTGATCCCCGTGCGCGAAGGCGACCAGAAAGGCCGCCACACCACGACCGCCCGGGAGATGGTGTTTCTCCAAGGGGGCGGCGTGCTCATCGACACGCCGGGACTCCGGGAGCTCCAGCTGTGGGAAGGAGCCGAGGGACTCGACGAGGCCTTTGCCGATATCGAGGCGTTGGCGACAGGATGCCAATTCGCCAACTGCCGCCACCAGAAGGAGACCGACTGCCGGGTACGGGAAGCCGTGGACCAGGGAACCCTCGAGGCAACCCGGTTGGCGGCGTTCATCAAGCTCCGGGGAGAAGTCGCCGGCTTCGCACGCAAGCGGGCGGAACGCCTCCGGGCCGACGAACAGCGCCGGTCCCGGGGCACGACCCGCAGCCTTCGAGGCCAACGGTTCGAGGAGGAGTGAGCCCCCGCCTTCCCCCCCCATTCAGGGGACCCGCGGGAGCAGCACCGAGACTCAGGACGGACCCCTCCCC
>DMJJ01000549.1 GCA_003452185.1 Verrucomicrobiales bacterium
GCCTTCGGAGCAGCTGCCGGCGCCGCTGGAGTCGGCCCACCCAACGCAGGAGGCGGCACACCCGGCCCACGCCCAAATAGCATCGCCGTAAGCTGGTCCGCCGTCATCACCTGCGCCCCCTTCATCAATGTTTTTACATCAGGGGTGCTCCGCTTCGCTGCAGGCGCAGAAGCCGGTGCAGGTGCGGAGGCCGGTGCAGGAGGGAGCTCAGCTGCCGGCTGGGGTGCGGACGCCGAGGCTTCTGACGGGGGGGGCGGCGGGGAGGCCGGAAGCTCCGGGCTAACAGCTGTTGGCTCCAGGGAGGCGGCGACGGGGAGCGCCGATTCGCCGGCCGGCGCGGCCTCGGCTTCTGGCAGCCTCTCGGTCAGAGTCTCCGGCACCCCCGACTGCCCAGGAATCGGAGGCGAAGGCTCCTTTGTGTCTCTGGGGACCTGGTCCGCTGCTCTCAACTCAGGCGCGGGTTCCTGGATAGGCTGAATCGCCGAGGGGGAGGCCGGATCACTCACCTCCGCAGAGGCTCGCGGGCTGTCTGATGCCAGGTCTGGTGGAGCTGTTGGAGGAGCCTCCGGGGCCGGCGCTGGTTCCACGATCTGTTCGACCGCCGGCGCTGCCAGGGAGGGTGGCAGCGGTTGGGGGGCAGAAGTGTCGGGGGGACCGGATTGCGCTGACAGCGCCTCCGAGCGCAGGGGCTCGATGGGCTCCGAGGCTGACGGGACTGGTACGGCCTCCGCCCCAGGTATAAGCGACGCGGCGGGCGAATCGTGGGGGGGAGGGTCGGACGGCGTGGGGGCCTCGACGACGGGAGCCACCTCGATTGGCGGCTGCTCACTCTCGGCGACCGGGGGCGCTGGCGGTGCCGTTGACGCTGCGGGAGCGGGGGTGGGAGTGGGGGGTGCGGTCGGATCCGGCGACGGGACTGCTGCGGGGGCCGCGGGGGCTGGAGCCGCGACTTCCTCAGCAAGGAGCGACCCGAGGTCGATGACGCCCCCGATCTCGGCATCGCTCGTGACTACCTCGGAGGCGGCCGGCGTTGCCGGGGTGGCCTCGGGGGGCGGCGGTGGCGCGGGAGCAGCGGGGGGTGTCTTTGGCTGGGCCTCGGCTGCAGAAGCCGATGGGGGAGCTGGAGCGTGAGCCGGGGGGGCGTCGACCGGTTTCTGCGCCGGGAAGTCGTCCGTGGAGATTACCAATTCCACCACGGGCTGGACTGTCACGCCGTCGCCCAGTGCTTCGTTGGGAGTCGGTTCGGCGGCGGTTGCAGCAGGGTGTGGCGCGTCGTCGCCCTCCTGCTGCTGCGGAGCCGGTGCGTGGGCCTCCCCCGACCCCTGGGTGGGCTGCGGGGAGGGCGCCGGGTGTGAACTGAACCTGGGAACGAACGCCAGGGCGCCCGGATTGATCCGGCTCACCACCGCGACCGATGCGAGCGAGAGGGCCCAAAGGAGCAGCATGGTTCCCGCGCCGACAATCAGTCGCTGCTGGCTGGCGTTGAGGGCTGCGGACGCGATCTCCTGGGTCTTGCGCAGAATCGACTGGACCCGTGCCTCGTGCTCGGCGCGCGCGGTCGCGTATCCTCGACGAAATCGCTCGAGGGCGAAATCGCCGGCGGCCGAGGCATTCCGTTCCACATCGAGCCCCTGTGGGACGAGGCGCTTGCGGAAGTGGGTGGCGAGGTCGATGAGATCCTTCGGGATCGGGCCGGTGATCGGCGCCGCCTGCGCCAGGGCATCCAGATGCTCCTGGAGCGCCCGGGCGGCCTCCTGGCGGGAGCGGCGGAGGTCGGCCCGTTCCGGGGCGAGGATCACGGCTCGTGTGCTCTCATCGAGGGCGCTCAGAAGTCGTTCATACTGGAGCAGCGATCCGATGAGCTCCTGCTGCGTCTTGAGTTGCCGGGCGATCACCGGGGCGTTGGCCATTGGCACCGCGTAGGCCACCAAAATGACGGCAAGCGCCGCGCCGAGAGCGTACACGATGAAGCGGCCCGATCGTTGGAGATCCTGAGCCTCGCTCATTGATCCCTCCCTGTCGGGCCTGGCCTCCTCCACCTGGAAAGAACTGTCCTTGTTCTTCCGACCATCTCCCTCAATCATCGGCACCCGAGGCGGGATCTTGACTCCGGAACCCGGCTGCCCGATGGTTCGGCCGTTCTCGCGCACACGCTTATGAAAAAAATGATCTCCCCTGCCCTTGGGCTCCTGCTCTCGTTGCTCCCCCTGGTGGCGGCCGATTCCGGGTGGCAGAAGCTGTTCGACGGCAAGACCCTCAACGGCTGGAAACCGAACGAAAACCCCCAGACCTTCTCCGTCAACAAGGAGGGGGAGCTGGTGGTCAAAGGCCCCAAGGCACATCTTTACTACGACGGCCCGGTGCACGGCGCCAACTGGACGAATTTTGAGTTTCAGGCCGAGATCAAGACCTACCCCAAGGCAAACTCCGGCGTTTACATCCATACCCGGTATGAGGCGGGGGGGTGGCCCACCATCGGATACGAGGTCCAGGTGAACAACTCTCATGGGGATCCGAAGAGAACGGCCGGCCTGTATAACATCCAGGAGAACTACGTCGCCCCGGCCAAGGATGGGGAATGGTTCACCCTGAACATCCGCGTCGAGGGGAAGCGGATCGTGACCAAGGTCGACGGCAAGGTGATTGTCGACTACACGGAGCCTGAGAAGCCGAATCGGCCGAAGGATCTCGAGAAGCGGGTGCTGAGCAGCGGCACCTTTGCCATCCAGGGACACGACCCCGGGAGCGAGATTCACTATCGGAACATCAAGGTGAAGGCGCTCCGCTGAGGGAGCCCCGGTCAGAGGTTTGGGAGTCGGTCAAGGCTGGAAACCGTTTCCTTTGAGTCGGTTTTCCTGTTTGAGGCTTGCCACTGGCTCCGGGTCGGGATTGGATTTTGCCCGTTCGCAGCATTGCACCACATGCAGCATTACCCAAAGCACTATTGCGGCGTCTTCGGTATTTTCGGGCATCCCAATGCCGCCGAGCTCACCTACTACGGCCTCTACGCCCTGCAGCATCGGGGGCAGGAAAGCGCCGGGATCGTCACCTCTGATGGGCGGCAGTTCCGTACCCACCGGGGGATGGGGCTCGTCTCCCAGATCTTCAATGGCGAGGTGCTGCATGATCTCGTAGGCCGGATGGCCGTGGGCCACACCCGGTACTCGACCACCGGTTCCTCCCAGATCAAGAACGCCCAGCCGTTGACGGTCGATTGCGCACGGGGGCAGATCGCGATCGCCCACAACGGGAACCTGACGAACGCCGCGGCCCTCCGCGAGGACCTGGAGGAGAACGGCTCGATCTTCCAGACCACCGTCGACAGCGAGATCATCCTTCACCTGCTCGCGCAGCCGGCCGGCGGGAACCTGCTCAACACCCTGGTGCAGACCCTCCATAAGATCGAAGGGGCCTACTCCCTGGTGATCATGACGGAGAACGAGCTGGTGGGGGCCCGGGATCCCCACGGGTTCCGCCCCCTCTGCATCGGCAAGGTAGACGACGCCTACGTGCTGGCCAGCGAGACCTGCGCCCTCGACCTGATCCACGCCAAGTTCATCCGCGATGTTGAGCCTGGGGAGATCGTGATCATCAACCAGAACGGGCTCCAGAGCATCAAGGCCTTCCCGGAGCACACGCGCCGCGCGTTCTGCATCTTCGAATACGTCTATTTCGCCCGCCCGGACAGCGTCATCGCCAACCGGAACGTCTACAAGGTGAGGGTCGAGATGGGACGGCAGTTGGCGCGGGAGAGCGGCGTTGATGCCGACATCGTGGTGCCGGTTCCGGACTCCGGCAATTACGCGGCGCTCGGCTATTCCGAGGAGACCGGGGTGCGCTACGAGATGGCGTTCATCCGCAACCACTACGTGGGACGAAGCTTCCTGCAACCCTCCCAGCTGATTCGCGATTTCAACGTCCGGGTGAAGCTCAATCTCATCCCGGAGCTCGTGAAGGGGAAGCGGGTCGTGATCGTGGACGATTCCATTGTTCGTGGAACCACGTGCAAGGCCCGGGTGAACACCCTCAAGGAAGCCGGGGCCAAGGAGGTTCACGTCCGTGTGAGCTGCCCGCCCCACATGAACCCGTGCGTGTACGGGATCGACTTTCCGGATCGCCGCAAGCTCATGGCCGCGAACTACAGCGTTGATGAGATCCGCAAATACCTCAACGCCGACTCCCTGGCCTACCTCAGCCAGGAGGGGATGGTGAAATCGACCGGGATCGACCGAAGCGCCTTCTGCATGGCGTGCTACGACGGGGTCTACCCGGTCGCCTACGATCCGACCCTCGACAAGGAGATCATCGAACGGCGTCGCAGCCGCTTCGAGAGCCTGGGCGAGGCCTTGGACAAGGAAAAGAAGCAGATCCAGCTCCTCTGACCCCCCGCGCGGGGTTGGATGCGCCCCGATGAACCGTGGTGCCGGCCCGATCGGGCACCCCGCTGCTGCAGCTCCGGGGATTCCCCGCGTCGACGCTCCCCTCCCCCCTTACGGCAATCGGCCGGGGGGTCCCCCGCCCCGCCGCCGGGGCAGCCTGTTCCCCCCTGGCCGGCGGTTTCCGAGGTCGCTGAACCCGCCCTCAACCCGCTCTACTGCGTCTCGAGGCGGAAGAACCTCGCACCATCCGTCCGCGGGACATCCCGCAGCGTCACTGTCGGAGTCGGCATTGGGACGGTCTGGACGGGGCTCCAGATTGCCCCGGTCCCGAGGGTCGGGCTGCTCAGCAGCTGGTATGTCGCGCCGACCTTCCCCTGGATGACGAGCTTGAGCTTGCCTGCCGGGCCGATCACCGCCTGGAGCGTGGGGGCGTCGCCCCCCACCGGGACTGCGCGGTAGAAGACCACCCGGAGGAGCGACCCGAGGCCCCGGATCTCCTGGGCCAGGGAGGTCTGGAGGACCCTCTGGTCGACGAGCCACGGGGCTCCCAGCCCCAGGGTTTCCGAGTGCTGGATGTCATACGAGCGGCCCACCTGGGCTCGGAGGAGGAGGAACCGCTCGCCGGTCACCTCATCCGTCAGCGCTTCGAGCAACGGGAGGGTCCCGACGACCGCCACCCGGCCCGGGTGGACGAAGATCGAGGGGACCGGGTCGCCGTTGGGCTTCCGGGTTTGAACCTCCTCGATCGGGAGTCCGAGGAAGCCCGAATCCTGGGGCGACGCGGCTGTCAGGCGGAGGAACCCGAGCTCGTTCGAACCGCGAATGGCCTGTCCCGGCTGGCTGGCCAGGAGCACCCGGATCCGATCCGCCCCCGTCACCTGGAGGGTTCCTGCCCCCACCACCGGGCTGAGGTTCACGAGGGAGAAGCCTGCGAGCCTTCCCGCGGGGATCCTCACATCGAACGAGAGGTTTGTGACCCCGGCGGTGCTCGTGAGCACAATGGGAAGATCTCCCGTCGCGCCGGGCTCCAGGGTGAGGTCCCCAAGGGAGACCTCCGAGAAGTCACCCACCTTCACGTTGAACGATCGGCTGTCGGCCAGCGACGGCACTCCGCTGTCGGTCACCGTCACGGTGATCGGGTAAACGCCGGGAGCCTGGCTCCGGGTGGGCCGCCACGAGAAGACGCCAGTTGTGGGATCCAGGTGGGCGTTGTCCGGGGCCCCCGGTTCGAGGGTGTACGTGAGGGTCTGTGTCGCGAGCTCCGCATCCGTGGCGCTGTTGGTGAAGGAGAGGAGCGCCCCGACGTAGGCCGTGTAGTCGGGAATCGGGGTCAGGGTGGGGCCGGAGTTCGGCCCGGTGCGGCTCCACGTGGTGGCGGCGGTTCCCACGCCGGCGTTCCCCGCCATGTCCTCCACGACTGCCAGGTTGACCGAGAGCTCGTAGTAGCCCGGGAGATCCGTGATTCCGCTGAGCCCGCTGACACGGAACAGGGTGTCGCTCACGGGGGTGACGGAGACCGCCGGGGAGACCAGATTGGCACCCGCGCCCCGCTTCAGGGTCAAGGCCCCACGGTCGAAGGTCCCCGGGTTAACCGGCTCCGAGAACTGGACATCGATCGAGGAGACGGCCGTCCCCCTTGGGTTCGGGGAGACCGCAGCGACCACAGCGGTGGGGGCGACGAGGTCGACAAAAACCCCCAGGGTGGCGTCAGCGGAGAGGTTCGCCGCGGCATCCACGGCGTACACCCTCAGGCGGTGCGTCCCCGGGGTTTGCAGGTCCAGAGGCAGGGAAAACCGGTTTCCTGACGCCGGCCGGCCCACCGCCAACTCACGCTGGGTCGTGAGGTCATAGACCTTCACATCGATCCCCGGTTCGCCGAGGCTCCCGGTGAGCGTTGGCCGCAGGGTGTTGATCAGGAGATCGGTGGATGAAACCCCGCGATCGGGAACCAGCGCGAGACCTGAAGGGGCGGCCGGCTTCGTGGTGTCCATGGTCCACGATTCCGAGACGCTCCCGAGCCCGGCGTTGCCGGCCAGGTCCCGCACCCCGGACGCATCGACGGAGAAGGTGTACAGCCCCTCCTGCCCGACCACCCAGTTGAAGTTGGCCACCCGGAACGTGGTCGGCGTGACCTGGGCCACGGTGACTGCCGAGCTGATCAGGTTGGGCCCCCCGTTGCGGGTCAACCGGACATCCTCGAATGTGAACGAGGCCGGGTCAACCGGGTGGGAGAACGTCACGTCCAGGGAGGGGACCACCACGCTCCTGGGGTTGTCCGTCAGCGTCTCGAGCGCGCTGATCACCGGGCCGTCGGTCAGAAGGGTCCATGTGACGGAATCCCCCCCGACTCCGGGGAGACCGGTCGGATCCTGGACCCCGCTGCCCAGGACGCTGAGAGTGTAGACTCCTCCCGACTGTGAGAGCGCGGAGAGGCCGTCGATGCGATAATGATCGGGGCTCACACTTGAAATGGTGACCGAGGAGTCGATCAGATTCGCTGTTCCGCCCCCGCGTGTCAGGATCAGGTCCCCCCGGTCAAAGCTGGCGGGGTCGATCCCACGCGAGAAGAGGACGTCGATGCCCCCCACGGGGGTGTTGCGGATGGAGGGAGTCACGGGGCCGATCCCGATCACAACCGGGGCATTGGCCCCCCGGGCCCACGAGACCGACCTGGGCTCCGTGCCGACGTTCCCCGCGAGGTCCTCAATCCCGGTGGGAAGCAGCGTCAGTGTGTAGTTGCCGTCCGGGGTTGTGAGATCGGGGGGCAGGGTGACGAGGTACCGTGGGTTGGTCCCGTCCTGGGCGAACGTGACGGCGCCGGCGGGGAGCCCCAGGAGTTCGCCGTTGCGGGAGAGTTTCAAGTCGGAGGCATCCAGGGTGGACGGTTCCACCAGTTCGCTGAAGGTGATCGCCACCTGGGTGACGGGGCTGCCTGCAGGGAACGGAGGGACGATTTCAAGGGAGGCAATGCTCGGGGGGATGGAGTCATCCGGCCGGTACTGGGCGGTGTAGTCCCCCGTGCCGTTGAAATCCAGGAGGTGGAGCGTGTGCTCGCGGACCACCCCGGCGATCGAGGCCGGGAAGGTCCTGTCGGTGGTCCAGACGTTGTCGCCCACGCGCAGCGGCTTGCCGTCGGAGCGGGTCACCTTCCAGAGGCGGAACCCGGGACCCGGATCAGGCAGCTCAAGGAAACTCCATCCCAGCGGCTGGTTCGCGGTGATCCGCACCGTGCGACTCGTCATCGAGATGACGCCAGAAGCCTTGCCTGCGGTGGCGGGCAGAACCTCCATCACCAACCCATCGCTCATGTGGAGGGTGTCGGGGAAGTTGTCGGGGTCGGGAATGTCGTTCGACAGGAAGTCGGGGATCAGGTCGTCGCCCGGCCGGTCGGCCAGGACGGGGTGGATCAGTTCGTGGATCTCCACCCCGTCGATGAGCGAGAGGTTGGTCGAGCCGAGGGTGTTGACGTGCTCGAACGTGGCGGAGTAGTCGATGAATTTGCCCTGCAGGGAGCTGGTCAGGACCCACTCGGCCACCTGGGAGCGCCCGGCCGGAATGTCCCCGAGGTCCGCCGTCAGGCTGGGGGCGAGGTCCGAGGCCCCCACCTTCGAGCCGATGATCTTGAAGCTGATGAGAAGCCCCTTCTGGTTCTCGATGATCTTCGGTTGCGCGGAGGTGATGCGGAAGTTCCGCGCCGCCCCGGCCCCGTTGTTCCGGACGATGAGCCCGAGGTAGAACGGCTCCGCGGGCTCGATGATATCCGTGAACGGGTCGTCGCTGTAGACATTGCGCGACTGGAAGTACTGGAGTGCAAGCCTGGCTTCCGGGAAGACGGTGATCGGCTCTGAGAGCATCGGCACGGAGACCTCCTGCCCATCCTCGATGTAGCGGAGGGTGCCTCCGATCCTGTAGGCCCGGGGGGCGTCGGGGGCCGCGTCGCGGGTTGGGAGGAAGGTGTAGGTGGCGCCGCCGGTGCCTCCGGCCTGGATGGTGCCGGTGCCGTCGACGGCATTGAGTCCGTTGAGCACAGGGCCGTCGATCACGAACCGGGAGCTGGCGTCCGCGCCGGCCTCATCACGGAAGTCCAGGGTGACCCGGATCCCGTCGATGGCGGCCGTCCCGGTATTATCCACCACGAGCGTCCCGCGGAAGGCGGCACGCGTCATGGTGGCCTGTTGTTCGATCTGGAGCTTCACGCGGGCGCAAACCCCGGGGCCCCCTGCGGCGAGCCTCGGTCCATCACCGATGGCGGCGAGCCCGGGAGCCGGCGGAGCCGCGGGCGGGCGGCAGCTCGAGGTCCCGAAGCCGCCTCCGACATAGCCGGGGAACCCCACGGGGACAAAATAGACGCCGCCCCACCCACCCCAGCCCGGGCCGTACTGCCCGGGAGGAGGGGGAACGGCGAACGACATCTGGCCGACCCACTCGGCCAGCAGGCTGCAAACGCACCCCAGGGCACCGGCCGCACCGGAACCCGCACCCGCGGCCGCGCCCGCAGCGCCGCCAGTGGCGGCCCCCACGGTGATCTTGCACGCGGCCTGAAGCGCCGCCTTCTGACACTCCGAAAGATTCGCCCCCGCGCACGTCAGGAGCGCGTCCAGGGCGTCGCATGCCGCGTTCGCCAGG
>DMJJ01000284.1 GCA_003452185.1 Verrucomicrobiales bacterium
TTTGATCAGGTCGGCAAGCCCCGCGTTCCTCGCTTCCCCCTCGCCGCAACAGGCAACCCTTGGACGCAGCCTCACCGTCTCAGGGAGTGCCGTGGGCCGGGGGCCTGTTCGTTACCAGTGGCTGAAGTGGGGAGAGGCCCTGCCAGGAGCAACCAACCAAACGCTGAGTGTGAGGGCTGCCCGGTGGGGGGACCGCGGGAGCTATGCGTTAACTGCCTACGACCAGGAGGGCCAGAGCACCTCAGAGCCCGTCCTTGTGGACATCCTCCCGCCTCCGAATGTCGTGGCTTGGGACTCCCTCCCAACGCCCCTCGCGGACATTCCTCCCCATCTCACCAACGCCGTCGGGATCGCCTGCTCCGCCACGCACGGGTTGGCGGTCACGGAGGATGGGAGGGTGGTCGGTTGGGGGGTCAACTCGAACGGATGTCTGGAGATTCCCCCGGACCTCACGGGTATTCGAAGCGTCACCGCGGGCACGGGGATCAGTTTGGCTATCACCACGGAGGGTCAGGTCGTGACCTGGGGAACCCCGCCGGGCGGCATTGGAACGCTGCCCCATTTCACTGAACCCGTGAGGGAACTGGCCGTCGGATCATCCCATGCGCTCGCCCTCACCGCCTCCGGCCGTGTGGTGGGATGGGGGTTCAACCCAACCGGGGCCGCCACGATTCCACCCGCCCTGACCAACGCGATTTCGATAGCCGCTTACGACCAGTTCAGCTTCGCCGTCTCCTCGCTGGGCGGCTTTGCACAATGGGGACGCAACCTTGCCACCACCGTGGGGCCCCCAGGCAAGCTGACCACGGTTCGGGCATCAAGCCCCACCATGGTCTTCACGAGCACGAACGCCGGGGTGGCAGGCGGGGTAATCCGAATTGGCGCTGTGACCAATTCCCGCTACACGTCCACGCTCTCGAACATCGTCGATTTTCAGGCCGGACTGGTGATCGCAGCCCTTACCCGGGAAGGCAGCCTGTGGGGTTTTGGCCTACCGGGCGGGGAGTTCGCAAGGCTTCCATACGACCTGCCGCCGCTGACCAGGATCGCCGAGAACGACCAGCAGGGACTGGGAGTGTTCCAGGTGCCGTGGATCATCGACGCACCACCGGCAACCCAGGTTCGTGAGGGGGAATCGATCACCCTTCATGGGGTCGCCATGGCCAGAGGGCCGTTTTCCTATGGGTGGATGCTCAACGACCGGGTGCTTCCCGGCGCCGTGGGACCCGACTTGGTAATCCCCTCGATCCGACTGGATCAACAGGGGGCTTACACGCTCTTCGCCTACAACACGTGGGGGACCAACCGAGCCAAGGCCACCTTGGTCTCCGTGACACCGCGGATCCCGGTGATCGCCCGGGTGCTTCCCGCGACCCTGAACCCGTTGCAGCCCGGTGACACCCTGCATCTGGAAGCCTCCGCCATTGGCGATCCCCCGATCCGCTACCAGTGGTACCACAACGGGAGAGCGCTTCCCGATGGCACCAACTCAATCCTGAACCTCGTGCTAGGGGCGGGCTCCTTCGGCGAGTACCACGTGTCAGCTGCGAACACCAACGGGGCCGGCGAGAGCATGAAGATCCCGGTGGCGCTCTCGCCCCCCACCTTCGTGCTGGACGACTCGAGTGCGGAGATGGGGGATCTCTGGTTTCACACCCCGGGAACCTCCAACACGGTTGGGGGAAGTTACCACCGGGTGAAGGTGGGTGCCAACACGAGCCCTGCTGTTTACAGGGTCCGAGTCCCGATTGCCGGAACCTACAGGCTTGAGTTTACACAAGCCCCAGGCTTGCAACCCGGAGCCTACTACACCGTCGTCAGTCGCTGGGGAGCCAAATCGATGACGAGCGTCTTCACCCCAACCCTCAGCTACCCAGGCGGCCCCCCCGTCTGGATGGACCTTGGCCTGCTCTCGGTGGAAGCTGCGTCGGAGGTGACGGTCAGTTTCGGTGAGTACACCACCGCCCCCGCGGGGACCTGGCTCGCAACGGACGCCTTCCGCCTGACCTACCAGGTCGCTCCGATCGTGCTCGGGGCTCCTGACGCATTCTTTCCCTGGGTTCCCGAAGGAACCCCCTACCAACTCTCGGTGTCAGCCCACGGACGGCCTCCGCTGCAATTCATCTGGAGCAAGAACGGAAGGCTGTTCCAAGAGGCCCCCGTAGGGCAGATCGAATGGGAGGCCATCGCCACCTCGGATGCAGGTCGCTACGATCTGATGGTCGTCGGACCCGATGGTTTCGTCGAGCTTCCTGGGCCGATCCAACTGGGTGTGCTGCCCCGGATCCGGCTCGCACCCGGCTCACCAGGCCCAAAGGTGCTTGAATGGGATGGGCCTTGGTCCCTACAGACGGCTTCGGAAATCCAAGGCCCCTGGACCGACCTTCCTGATGCCACGAGCCCCTTTCCCCTCCAGACGGGGGAACATCCCCGCCAGTTCTACCGACTGGTGCCTGCCAAATGAGCCTCTCGCCGCCAGAGTTCACGGAGCCCCGTCGAGCGGGTCGGGGCTGCCACCTCCAAGCCGCCCTGTTCCTGGTGTTGACCCTCCTGTTGGCCCGAGCCCGAGCAACCGCCGCCCCGTCGCCCGGCGATGTTCTGTGGTCGTACGACACCCCCACCCCAACATTGACGCTCGGCCCCGGGTTCGCCCCTGACGGAACGGCCTACGCGCTGGATCAACCCGCGCAAGCCCTGCCCCGACTCTCGGCTCTATCCACGAATGGCACGGTCCAGTGGACGACGACCTTGCCGGCAAGACGCCTCGATCTCACGGCAGGGATTAACCCGGCAGTCACCGTCGCCCCCAATGGAGACCTGCTCGCCGTGGTCGGGATGACGGTTCACCGGGTCTCTTCCAACGGGGAGCTCAGGTGGAGTCAGGCATTTGCCCAGCGCCCGCAGCCCGGAGTGGCGATCGCGCCCGACGGCTCTGTCTACCTCCTCCTGCAACCCGATGCCGCCTACCCCCTGACCCAAGCCCCCGCCCAGTTGGCATGCCTTGCGGCCGATGGCTCCCTCAGGTGGCAGACGGCCGCCGATTCGACCGTCCTTATGCTCGCATCCGATGGGAGTGCGATCGCCTTGGGAACCGCCAGCACACGCATC
>DMJJ01000550.1 GCA_003452185.1 Verrucomicrobiales bacterium
TTTCCCTCCACCCCCGTCCCTCCGAAGGAAGTTTGCGGCTCTCTCACGAGGGCCGCTCCCCCCCCCCATCGGTAGCGGGGATCGTGAGATCCCCGCACTTCCCCCCTCCCCATGGACCCGAAAAGCTTGGCGACACCGCCACACCACAGGTAGCGTGCCCACCCACGCTGATATGCTCCAACCGCCGCGCACCCGATGAAGACACCCACCCCAAACCAACCCCTCGCCGCAGGCCACAACCGCTGCGGCAAGCCCCTCCTCCTGGTGCTCCTCCCTCTCTTTCTGCCCCTCGCCCTCCCACTCGGCGCCGCGGAATCCCGTCCCGGACAATCCTTCCCGCAGCCCACCCAGGAGGCGCTCACGAACCAGGCAGCCCGGTGCCGACGGCTCCTCAAGAGCAGCGTCATCGACTTCTACCTTCCACGCTGCCTCGATACCCAAAACGGGGGGTACCTCGAGTCGCTCAAGGGAGAGGCCTTCGCCCCCACGGGCGAGAAGTTCCTCACCCTCCAGGCACGCCAGCTCTGGACCTTCAGCACCCTGGCAGCGGAGGGGATCGAAACGGAGGCCGCGCTCAAGGCGGCGAAGTCGGGATTCGAGTTCCTCGAAAAGCATTTTCATGACACCCAGCGGGGAGGCTACTTCGCCAAGGTCAGCGACGCCGGAAAGCCGGTGGACCGGCGAAAGCACGCCTACCTGAACTCATTCGCCCTCTACGGACTGGTGGCCTACCACCGCGCCACCGGGGATCCCCGGGCCCTCAAGGCAGCACGCGATCTCTTCAAGGTCTTTGAAACCCGGTTTCACGACGCACGACACGGGGGCTACAACGAGTTCTTCCACGACGATTGGACTCCGGTGATCGACCCCTCCGAGTCGAAGTACGTGGGGGACCTCGGGACCAAGACGTACAACACCCACCTCCATCTTCTCGAGTCTTTCGCGGAACTCTACCGCTCCTGGCCCGACCCGCTTCTGGCCCGCCGGCTTCACGAGCTGATCACCATCAACACCTCCTCCGTCCTCGACCCCGGGCACCATTGCAACCTCGACGGATGGCACCCCGACTGGACCCGGGTGGAATCCCCCCAAAACCTGCGCGCCAGCTACGGACATGATGTCGAGTGTGCCTGGCTGGTGCTCGACGCTGCGGCCACGGTTGGAATGCCCCCCCGCACCCTGCGAAGCTGGGCCCAGGCCCTCGTCGACTACAGCCTCGATCACGGGTACGACCGGGCGGCCGGCGGGTTCTTCTACACGGGCCCCCTGGGGGGAATGGCGAACGACACCCGGAAGGAGTGGTGGGTCGAGGCCGAAGCCCTCGTCGGGACGCTGACGCTCTATCAGGCGACCCACGACCCGAAATACTACGAGGCCTTCCGGGGCACCCTCGACTTCATTGAACGGCATCAGGTGGCCGAGGGGGGAAGTTGGTGGGCCACCTTGGCGGCCGACGGAACCCGGGGACCAAACCCCTCCCGGACCTCGATGTGGCAGGGGGCCTATCACAACGGCCGAGCCCTCCTCTTCTCCGCAAGACTCCTTGAGGTCCTGTCGCTTGAGGCACGCTGACCAGGGTCCGGGTCGATTCGCTTGAATGTCACCGGCCTGTTTTCCATCCAACTCCGCACAACACTATGATGCCCAGCCGCCGCACCCCCGCCGCCAGCCTGATCGTGGCCCTGCTCGCAACCGCCTCCCCCCTCCTTGCGGCCGACAAGCCGGCCGAAAAAGAACCAGCGGTCGTCACCCCGGGCCCCGTTCCCTCCGATGCCATCAGCCTCTTTGACGGCAAGGATCTCTCCAAATGGAAGGGGGAGCAGGGGGGTGAGGCCAAGTGGAAGCTGCTTGCGGACGGGGTGATGGAGGTGAACGGCACGGGGAGCATCATGACCCGCGAGGAGTTTGCCGACTGCCAGCTGCACGTGGAGTGGGCCTCTCCGAGCGAGGTCAAGGGGGAGGGGCAGGGACGCGGGAACAGCGGGGTTTACCTCCAGGGGCGCTACGAGATCCAGGTCCTCGACTCCTACCAGAACAAGACCTATTTCAACGGGCAGGCCGCAGCGTTCTACGGCAACGCAGCGCCGCTGGTCAACGCCTGCCGCAAGCCGGGGGAATGGCAAAGCTACGACATCATTTTCCACGCCCCGAAGCTCGCGGAAGACGGGAAGACGATCCTCCCCGGCTCGTTCACCGTCCTCCATAACGGCATCCTGGTGCAGGATCACATCCCGGTGAAGGGGGACGCCACCACGGCCGCGAAGTTCAAGGGGGTGGCACCGAAGGCACCGCTCGTCCTGCAGGATCACGGAAACCCAGTGCATTACAGGAACATCTGGATCCGGCCGCTGTAATTTCCTCGGGGGCAGACCCCCTCACCCCGTCCCCGCGTGAGGGGGCGTTCCGCAGCCCCCCGGAGGGAGGGCGGATCAGGGGTGACATGACTCCCTGGTTTCTGCTATGGATGGGTCCCCGTGGATCGGGGGGCCTGCCGTTCCGTCCGGACGGGGGTCCCTTGTGAATTCTGATATTATGAGCCGAAGCCGCATGACACGCCTGGTCGCACCGATCCTGGGCCTTGCCCTGGTGATTCACCCCCATCCGGCGGCGCTCGCCGCATCGAAGCTCCAGCCCGCGGAGGTGTTGAATTTCGCCCTCCTCGACCAGCAGGGGCGGATGCATGAGCTTCGCCGCACCGGCGGCCAGGCGGTGGTCCTCTACTTCACCGCAAACGCCTGCCCCGTCGCCCGCCTCAGCGCCTCCAAGGTGCAGGCCCTGCGCCAGAAGTACGCCCCCCAGGGGGTGGAGGTGGTGATGGTCAACTCGAGCCCCGCGGATGATCGCAAGAGCATCTCCAAGGAGATGCAGGAACTGCACGCATGGCACGTCCCCGTGCTCAAGGACGACACCCAGGGCGTGGCCCGCCACCTCGGGGTGCGGCGCACGGGCGAGGTTGTGGCGATCAGCACCAAGGACTGGAGCCTCTTCTACCACGGGGCCATCGACGACCAGATGGTGGAAGGGGCGCAGAAGCCGGAGCCGACCGAACGGTACCTCGAGACCGCGCTGGACGAATTCCTCGCCGGCAAGCCGGTCTCCCGACCCACCAGCGCCGCCCGGGGGTGCGTGATCCAGTTCGAGGGAGGGATCGGCCCGGACGCCACCCCGGTGTCCTACTCCAAGGAGGTCGCCCCGATCCTCCAGCAGAAATGCGTCGGCTGCCACAGCAAGGGAAACATCGGTGCCGGCGCGATGGTCAATTTTGCCAAGGTGCACGGGATGGCCGCCATGATCGAGGAGGTGCTTCTCGACCGCCGGATGCCGCCATGGGACCTCGATCCCCAGATCGGCCGGTTCGCCAACGACCACTCCCTCTCTGTCGCCGAGGCCGGAACGCTGCTCCGCTGGGTGCATCAAGGGGCCGACCGGGGCGAGGGGCCCGACCCCCTTGAGGGGTATGTCGCGAAGCCGGCCGAGGAGTGGCCGCTCGGAAAGCCGGATATCATCCTCCGAATGCCGAAGGCCGAGGAGGTCCCGGCGACCGGGGTAATCCCCTACCGGCATGTCGAGGTGCAGGCCGGCAACCCGAATGAGGCGTGGGTTGGCGCCATCTACGTGAAGCCGGGCAACAAGAAGGTCGTCCACCATCTCATCGCACGGCTCAAGGAGGGGGGGTTCAAGAACCACCTCGGGATGAATGAGATGTTCGTTGGATGGGCCCCTGGGACCACGCAGGCCGGATTCCCGAAGGGGACCGGCAAGCATCTTCCCGCCAACGCCCGCTTCGACTTCGAGCTTCACTACACCGCGAGCGGATCAGCCCAGACGGACCAGAGCGAGGTCGGCCTCTATCTGCTACCCGCCAAGCCGGCCGCGCGGTTTGAAAGCGTCGAGGCGCTGAACTACCAGTTCGAAATCAAGCCCGGGGACCCCGAATCGCCCACCGAGGCGATGTACTGCTTCAAGCAGGAGGCCACGCTCTACAGCGTCGCTCCCCACATGCACCTGCGGGGCAAATGGGCCAAGTTCGAGCTCCTGACCCCGTCGGGCAAGCGGGAGACCCTCTGCTCGGTTCCCCGCTGGGACTTCAACTGGCAGCAAACCTACTCCCTGGAGAAACCCCGCAAGATCCCGGCTGGAAGCTGGGTGGTGGTCAGCGGCGGATTTGACAACTCCCAGGCCAACCCCGCGAACCCCGACCCGAAGAAAACCGTCCATTGGGGGGAGCAATCGTTCGACGAAATGTTCATCGGCTACTGGAACGTCGCATGGGAAAACCAGGGGATGAAAGAGGTCTCGTCGAAGTAGTTCCCGTCCCGGGGGGAAGGTCGCCGGCCCGGCAACGCGCCCCCTCCGCCAGCAGCCAGGCCTCCCCGGTGGAGTGCCTCCGCCTTTGAAATCCAACCGGCGCCTGAGGGCGATCCCACTCCTCGTGCTGGCCGCGTCCCTCCGTGGCTCGGGGGAGGATTCCGTGATCCTCTCGGAGTTCATGGCGGCGAACACCCGCACCCTTGCCACCGACAAGGGACGATTCGAGGACTGGATCGAGCTCCGAAACACCGCGGCCACCCGAGTCGACCTCCGGGACTGGGCCCTGACCGACACCCCCAAGAACCTGCATCTCTGGCGGCTCCCGTCGACCAACCTTCCCCCCGGGGGCCACCTCCTGATCTGGGCCTCGGGGGCCGACCAGCGGCAGCCGGGGGCTCCGCTTCACACCGCGTTTCGGCTCGCCGCGGGAGGGAAGTATCTGGCCTTGGTGCGGCCCGACGGATCGATCGCCACCGAGTTCGCCCCGAAGTACCCGCCCCAGTCGCCGGATGTCTCCTACGGCTTTCTTCCCGGCATCCAGCAACCCTCGTTCCTTTCAGCCCCCACCCCGGGCACGCCAAACGAGTCGGCCCCGCGGCTCCCTGGGCCCTCGGTGCTCGCCGTCACCCACTCGCCGCCGTTCCCGGGCCCCTCCGATCCGGTCACGATCACCGCCCGCGTCACTCCCCTCCTCGCCCCCATCGCGGAGGTCAGGCTCGCCTGGCGGGCCCAGTTTCATCGGGAGACGAACCTGCTGATGACCCCCGCCGGCGGGAGCACCTGGACGGCGACCCTCCCGGCGGGAAGCGCCGCCCCGGGGGAGCTCCTTCGATGGCGGGTGCTGGCCACGGACGCCCGCACAAACCTCTCCACCCTCCCCCTCTACGGCAACCCGCTCCACGCCTCCCGCTACTTCGGCACCCTGGTGGACGCGCAGGCCTCCACCCCCACCAGCTCGATCCCCGTGTTGCAGCTCTTTCTTCCCCCCTCACAGCTGGGGGGAGCGGAGTCGGAGTCCGGAGCGCGGGGCTGCTTCTTTTATGACGGCGAGTTCTACGACAACGTCTTCGTGAAAGTGAGGGGGAACACCACCGCGGGGTTCCCCAAGAAGTCCCACCGGCTGGAGTTCCCACACGACCACCCATTCCGTCCCCCGGGCTCCGGGGGACGCATCCGCCACACCTCCCTGATGGCGGAGTACGGCGACCCGACCTACCTCCGGCAGCACCTCTCCTTCTGGATGCAGCGGGAGACGGGCTCCGCCGCCCCGTTCCATGACCCGGTGCGGGTTCAGCTGAACGGGGCGTTCTGGCAGCTGGCGATGCATTCGGAAGTCCTCGGGGAGGAGCTCCTCGCCCGCCACGGGCTCGACCCCGGAGGCGCCCTCTACAAGGCGGTGGGGACCCTCACCCCCGACTTCATGAGCACGGGGGGATTCGAGAAGAAAACCCGCCGGTACGAGGGGAATGAAGACTACCTCGAGCTCGCCCGGGCCCTCGCTCCCTCGGCCGGCATCGAGGGGCTCCGGGTCGCCCTCTTCACCCGGATGAACCTCCCGGCCGTGATCAACTACCTCGCCGTGGCCCGGCTCACGCAGGAGGATGACGACATCTGGGCAAACATGTCCCTCTACCACGACAACGACGGGACGGGGGAATGGCGCCCGATCGCGTTCGATATGAATGTCTCCTGGGGGTTCAGCTTTGCCACGGGGGAGATCCTGGCGGAGGAGGATGGTTTTCGAAGCCACCCGTTCTTCGGCGCGGCCAACGTCGGGGCGAGCCAGGGGGTCAACCAGCTGTACGACGCCGTGGTGAAGGTTCCCGAGACGCGCGCCATGCTCCTTCGCCGGATGCGCAGCGTGTTGGACCGGTTCTGGCAGCCGCCGGGCACCGCCCCCTCGCGCCGTGTGATCGAGTCGCACATCGCAACCCAGACAAATCTCTTTTGGACGGAGGCGATCCTGGACCGGCAAAAGTGGGGAGGGGCCTGGATGACCCCTCGTGGATCGACCCCCGAGACCATGCTCCAGGCCGGGGTGAAGGAGCTGGTGGAGCGGTTCATCGAGCCGCGCCGGGAACACCTTTTCCTGACCCACTCAATTACCAACCGGTGGCGCCCGATCGGGATCACCGCACGGGACAACGTCGGCATCCCGGAGCCCCAACCGCCCGAGGCGCCCCTCAGGTTTGGGAAGGTGTTCGTTGATCCGGAGCACCCGGGGTCGGAGTTCCTCACCCTCACCAACCCCTCCCCGATAGCGATCGACATGTCCGGATGGCATCTCACCGGCCGGGTCAAATTCCCCTTCCCCCCCGGCACCGTCATTCCGCCGGCGAGCGAACTCCACATCGTGGCCGACCTCGCCGCCTTCCGCAGGGGGCACCCGGCCTCCAAGGGATCCCCGCCCCCCTGGGCGCTGGGAAACCTCCGGGGACGGCTGGGCGATGCCGGAAAGCTCTCCCTGAAGACCGATGCGGGAAGGAGCGTGACGGCGATCGGGAAGGAGTAGGCGCCCGGAGCGGCGGGAGAAAGAGAACGACCCCCGGGCCTCGTGGCGCGGGGGTCGTCACAACCGGCTGGTCGGGCTTACTTCGTGGGGGAGTAGTCCGTCGGGACGAGGAAGACCGATTTCACTCCATCCTTGGCGGTGAGGGAGCCGCCGGCGGCCTTCTCGCTCGCCTCGCGAGCCGACTTCCAGGCGGGGTCCTGGCCAAAGGCGCCAAACGAGGCCTTGGCGGCTTCCTGCGACTTGTGGGTCAGCAGGTAGACCAGCGTCGTGGCAGCCTCAGGCTGGTCGGCCATCCGATGAAAATAGCCCCAGTTTCCCATCCCGTGCTTCTCGAAGAGCTTGATGGTGTGGTCCCGGAACCGGGAATCGAGATGCGAGAGCCGTCCTTCGGGCGTGGTGTACGTGCGGAGCTCGAACACTCCCCCCTTGGCGACGTTGCCGATCTTGATGGCCGGGGAGTAGTCGGTGGGGGTGAGGTAGAACGCCTCCACCTTGGCGACGATCCGGCCGTTCGCCTCGGTCTGCTTCTGAACCGCCTTCCAATCGGGATCGGCCATGAAGGCTTTCCACGAGGCCTCACGAGCCTCACGGCTCGGGTACCCCAGCAGGTAGATCAACTTGTTCTCCGAGTTGTCCGCCGGGACCCAGTACCCGACGTTCTCGATCCCGTGCTTCTCGAAGAGCTTCATCGTGTGGTTGCGGAACCGGGCGTGGAGGTCATCCAGCCGGCCCGGAGGGGCGTAATAGATGCGCATCTCGTAGCACTTGCTCTCGCCGGCGGCGGCAGCGGCGGCGGGAGCAGGGGTCACAACGCCCGAAAGGAGTGCGACGGCCCAGCCGAGCAGAACGGTCAACTTGAGGGGGTTCATTTCCCCGCAACTTCTCCGGCCCCGGCGGGGTGCGTCAAACCAAAACCGGAACCGGATGCGCAGCTTGCGCCCGCGGGCGGCAAGCCTATGCTCGGGGTGGCAGCGAATGAGCGCAGACCAATCCATCATCCGCGTCGGATGGAAGGGGACCGGAGCCCTGGTGCTTTGGGCCGCACTCCTGCCCGCGCCGTCCGCCCCGGGGGCCGGGCCGGAGCCGCTGCCGCCCCCCGTGCGGGAAACGCTCTCCCGCCACTGCCTCGACTGCCATGATGCGGCCACCTCCAAGGGAGGCCTCTCCCTCGAGGGGCTCGCGCCCCGGTTCGATGACCGCTCAACGCTGGAGCGCTGGGTCAGGGTGCATGACCGGGTGGCCCACGGGGAGATGCCCCCGGCCGACAAGCCGCAGCCGACCGCAAGGGAACGGGAGGCGATGACGTCGTGGCTTCGTGACCGCCTCACCACGGCCTCGCGCACCCTGGAGCAAACCGAGGGACGGGCCCGGCTCCGGCGGCTCAACCGGCTGGAATACATCCACACCCTGGAGGACCTGCTCTCGATCCACATCGACCTCGAGGACATTCTTCCCCCCGACCGCGAGACGGGCGGGTTCGACAAGATGAGCCTCGGGCTTGAGGTTTCCCCGCGCCACCTCCTCCGCTATCAGGAGGCCGCCCAGCAAGCCCTCGATGCGGCATTCCCGACCTCCCCGCCGGCGGGGGAACCCGTCCATCGCCGGATCACCGGAAGGGAATGGCGCGAGTCGGCCCGTGCGGCCGATCCCGACCTCGCGGAGATGGTCCTCACCCCTGCCGTACGATTGGAGGGGGAGGTGGCGCTGATCCACGCCCAAAGCACCCATCATCCGCATCTCCAGATCCCGGCCGGGGTGCTGGCGCTCCCGGGACGCTACCGGATCCGCCTGGCGGCCGAAGCCCGCAACACGCACGGATCCCCGATCGGGGTCCTCTTCACCCTCTCGGGCTTCGACCCCCTGCTCGATGTCACGCAGCAGAGGATTCTCGATGTCCGGGATGTCGCCCCCAGCCCCACCCCCGGCGGGGGGAAGCCGGCAATCGTGGAGCTCGAGATCGAGGTGCCGTGGCGGTCGAAGCGGCTCCTCGGGAGAACCGTCAGCATCGCAGGGTGGACGCTCCCGGCGCAAAAACAGCCCGGGGCCCTCAGGGCGGCGAAGTTCCTCGGGGAGAAACCCGACTTCACCGGCCCGGCCCTCGCGGTCCACTGGGTTGAGTTCGAGGGGCCGGTTGGAGACTTCCCTCCCGACTCCTATCGTCGGCTGTTCGACGACCTGCCGATTGAGAGCCGCTGGACCGCCAGTCGCAAGGCCCAGGGGCTTGCAACCGATGCGGCCACGCTCCGGGGCCGTCCCCCGCAGGAGTGGGCGACCGATCCGCTGCTCCCCGTACCCCGCGAGCCCGGAAAGGATGCCGAGCGCCTGGTGCGGGCCTTCGCCCGCCGCGCCTTCCGCGGGGAGACCTCCCGCGAGACGCTCGATCCGTTCCTTCGCCAGGCGGCGGATCAACTCGCCCGCGGGGAGGCGTTCCATGAGGCGATGCTCTCCACCTACCGGGCGATGCTCTGCTCCCTCCACTCCCTCTGCATCGCCGCCGCGCCCGGGCCGCTCTCCCCCCGTGACGTGGCCACACGGCTTTCCTACTTTCTCTGGAGCTCCTGCCCCGACGAGACCCTGCTGCTCCGGGCCGAGCGGGGCGGGTTGGGATCGGCCGCCGACCTGCGGGAGGAGGTCGACCGGATGCTGGCAGACCCCAGGGCGCGCCGCTTCACGCGGGAGTTCACCGGGCAGTGGCTCGACCTTCGGAAGTATTTTGCAACGCGCCCCGACGCCGTATACGCCGAGTTTGACGAGCAGCTTCTCTGGTCGATGCCCCGGGAGACGGAGGCGTTTTTCGAGGAGATGCTCCGCGGAAACCGTGATGTCATCGAGTTCGTCGACTCCGACTGGACCTACCTCAACGGCCGCCTCGCACAACACTACGGGATCCTCATGCCAGGGGGCGGGCTCGAGCTCCGGAGGCAAGCCCTCCCCGCGGGCTCGCATCGCGGAGGGGTCATCACGCAGGCGGCAATCCTGAAGGTCACCGCCAACGGCACCACCACCTCGCCGGTGATCCGGGGGAAATGGATCCTGGAGCGGATCCTTGGGACCCCGCCCCGGCGGCCGCCGTCGGATGTCGCCGCGCTCGAGCCCGACATCCGGGGGGCGACCACCGTGCGCCAGCAGCTTGAGCGGCACCGGAGCATCGACTCGTGCAACCGCTGCCACCGGTGGATCGATCCCCCGGGATTCGCCCTCGAGAGCTTCGATGTCATCGGGGGGTGGCGCGACTGGTATCGCGTGGGGGGGTTCGGTCTCGGGCGCACCAACCTTCCCCACTACCCCCAGATCCGGGTCTCGCGGGGGCTTCCCGTCGAGGCCGGGTACACGATGGCCGATGGGCGGTCGTTCTCGGGGATCGACGACTATCGCCGGCTGCTGGCGGCCGACCGGGTGGGGATCGCCCGGAATCTGGTCGCAAAACTCGCCGCCTACGCCACGGGCGGCGAGGTCGAGTTCGCCGACCGTGACCTCGTGGAGGAGATCGCCCGGCGGCCGGGCCTCGGGCTTCGGTCCCTCATTGAGGCGATCGTGGAGTCGCGCCTTTTCCTGGAACAATGAACCCCTCCCCTCACACCCGCTTTCGGATGCCACGACGCCGGTTCCTGCGGGCCGGGGGGGTGAGCATCGCCCTCCCGCTCCTGGAGTCGCTGGCGCCCCGCGCGGCCCGCGCCGCGGCCGGAGGGGAGGGGAAACCGCCGATGCGGCTTCTCCTGGCCGGGCGGTTCCTCGGCACCAACGCGGATTACTTCTTTCCACGGGCGACCGGTCTTCAATACGAGGCCCCGCGGTATCTCCGCCTCCTGGAGTCGCATCGGGGTCGGTTCACCGTCTTCTCCGGGATGTCGCACCTCGGGTATCCCAACGCCCACCCGACCGAGGCGGGGCTCTTCACGGGCGCCCCCCCGGAACGGATCTTTGGCGCCTCGACGGTTTCGAACACCGTCTCCCTGGACCAGTTGGTCGCGGAACGGATCGCGGGGCAGACCCGCCATGCGAGCCTGGCGATGGGGGCCGTCTCCTACGTTCCCGTCAGCTGGGATTCACAGGGGGTACCGGTCCCGCTTGAGGAGCGCCCCGAGGAGGTGTTCAAGCGGCTCTTCATCGATGGCCCCCCGGGGGAGATGGCCCGGGAGGCGCGTCGGCTCCAGGAGGGAAGAAGCATCCTGGACGGGGTGCGCGACCAGCTCCGACGGCTCACGCGACAGGTTGGGGCTGGGGACCGGGAGCAGCTGGAGATCATGGCGGGGGCGATCCGCCAGGCCGAGCAGGACCTGGCCCGCAGCCAGGCGTGGGCCGGGCGTCCGAAGCCGCGCGTGGCCCAGGGGATCGGGGAGTTCCAGAATGCGGGCTGGGCCTCGGGCCAGCGGATGCGTCACGACCTCGCCTTCCTGGCGTTCCAGGGAGACCTGACCCGGGTCTGCCTCTCCTCCGAGGGCGTGGGCAACCCGGGGGATGCCCCTGGCACGGTACTTGGGCACCACGAGGCCTCGCATCACAGCCGGGATCCAAAACGGATCGAGCAGCTCGCCCTGTTCGAGGAGGAGGAAACCCGGCAGCTGGCCCGCCTGCTCGACAAGCTGGCCGCCGCACGGGAGGGGGACTCGACGCTCCTCGACCGGACGATCGTCATCTGGGCCAGCAATCTCGGGAACCCCTCGGCTCACGCCTCGGACAACCTTCCGATCCTGGTCGCCGGGGGGGGATTCCGCCACCAGGGACACGTGGCCTTCAACCGGGAGCGGAACAAGCCGCTCAGCAACCTTTACCTTCGGGTGCTCCACCAGCTCGGGATCGATGTTCCGAGATTCGGGATGAGCACCGAGATCCTCACGGAACTAGGCTGAGCTCAACCGCACTGGCCCCCGCAACAGCCGCCCGACCGAAGACCGGCGCACGCGGGTATCGCCGCGAGGGCCCCCGCCACCGGGGCCGCCAGGTACACCCAGAGATGCTCGAACTGCCCGGCCACCGCCGCCGGCGCGAGGGAGCGGGCGGGATTCATCGAGGCGCCGCAGACCGGCCCCGCGAACATCGCCTCGAGAGCGATCACGGCACCGATCGCGATTCCAGCCGTGATCCCCTTCTCCTTCGCCCCCGTGGAGACGCTCAACACCACGAGCATCAGCAGGAAGGTCAGCACCATCTCGAGCAAGAAACTCTGGGAGTCGCTTCCCGACGGCACCGTGGCCCCAAGGCCCGGCTCCAGGGGGAAAATCAACCGCAGCAGCCCGCTCGCAACGAACGCGCCGAAGACCTGTGCAGCCACATACCCCGGCACCTCGGACCAGGGAAACCTCCGCGCGGCCGCAAACGCGATCGACACCGCGGGGTTGAGGTGGGCACCGCTCACGTCCCCCAGGCAGTAGATCATCGCCAGGACCACCAGCCCAAACGTAAGCGCCACCCCGACGTGGGTGATGGCCCCCCCGGTCTGGTGGTTCACGATGATGGCCCCCGTCCCGGCAAACACGAGGGCGAACGTTCCCAGCAGTTCCGACAGCAGACGGTGTCTCATCCTTTTCCTTTCGGTTTTTCAGACGCGCCACGCGGAAACCCGAGACAGCAGGCCCCACCCTGCCGCTTGGCGAGCCGCGAGGAGAGCCGCGCCGCATCCGCACGAAGCCTCGGGTCGCGGGCCACCACTGAGCCGAAATGGCGCAGCCATCCCTCCACCAGCCTCCGGCCCTGCGGCACGAGGGCGTAATAGGCCCATCGTCCCTCCCGACGCGACCGGACCAGCCCCGCCCGGCGGATCACCTGGAGGTGGGTTGACAACGTGGACTGCGTGACGCGGAGCGCGTCGCAGAGCTCGCAGACACAGAGCTCGCCGGAGCGCAACGCGGCGAGGACGCGAACCCGCGTCGGATCCGAGAAGGCCTTCGCGCTCAGCAGCAGGGGGTGCATTGGATCGCATCGGCATATGCCGATATGAGGGCTGACCTTGAGGCGAGGCCTCGGCTGCGGCAAGCGCCAATTTAGGGGCGGAGACGCAGAGACGCGGGGGACGCCGACTGCAGGGGCTGAAGAACCCGGCTCGATACGAAAGACTCTTTCCTTTGGGGGGTTCACCCAGAGTCTCGATCCGTCCGCCCCTCTGCGCCTCAGCGTCACCGCGTTTCCAAAGCAAGCAGCGGACGGGCGTGAACAGGCACCTGGGCCCCCAGCAAGCCAGAGCCGATCAAAGCGAGCCCCCGGCCGGGGCGCGACGGCTGCTTGCCGAACGGAGGCGTCGGTGGCAGGGTCCGCAGGACAAAGCCACCAACGACCTCATTCCCATGAGCCTCATCGCATGCCTTCGGCGGACGCTTCCCCTTCTCTTCCTGACGGCCCTGGCCGGGTCGGCGGCCGAGTGGCACCCGCTGTTCAACGGACGCGATCTCTCGGGCTGGGACACCTGGCTGGGACCCGAGAGCGGCGGCTACCACGACCCCCGCACCTCCAAGGAGAAGCCGATGGGGCTGAACCACGATCCGCTCGGGGTGTTCACAGTCACCCAGCTCGAGGGTCGGGGGGTGATCCATGTCTCGGGCCAGGTCTTCGGGGCGATTACGACGAAGGAGTCGTTTGGCAACTGCCGCATCCGCGTGGAGTACAAATGGGGCGTCAGGAAATGGCCCCCTCGCCACGAGCCTCGCCACTACATGGACAGCGGGCTCCTCTACTGGTGCATCGGGAACCAGGGGGCGGGCAGCTACGCGTGGATGCGATCGGTCGAGTGCAACATCATGCAGAAGGGGGTTGGGCAATGGTGGGCCGTCGACGGCACCCGGGTCGACATCGAGGGCCGGAAGGTGGTCCTCGAGAAAGACCCCCGCATCCCGTACCGGGGGGAGGGCCCCGGGGAGGAGTGCATCGTTTACGAGCCGGGGGGCCCGCAGTTCAGCACCGGGGACGGGATCACCTCCCTCCTAGATCCCGAGCGGCCGGGAGAGTGGAACACATGCGAGGTCGTCGCCTGGGGGAACATCGGCCTCCATCTCCTCAACAATCAGGTGGTCCTCGCACTCGCCAACCCGCGCTACCCGGCCGGGGGAGGCCGTGAGCTGCCGCTGCAGGAAGGGCGGATCCAGCTCCAGTCCGAGGGGGCGGAGATCTACTTTCGCAAGGCCGAGGTGCTGCCGATCACCGAGGTCCCGACCAACCTGCTCTCACACATCCCCCCCTCGGCCCCGGGGGAGGCCGGGTTCCACCCTCTCCTCGATGCCGCGTCGCTCCCCAGCTGGACGCAATGCGGCCCCGGCCGGTTCACGGTCCGGGAGGGAGTCGCCACGGGGGAGGGAGGGATGGGCCTCTGGTGGTACACGAACCGCACCTACACCAACTTCGTCCTGCGGGGGGAGTTCCTCCAGGAGCAGCCGATCGCCGACTCGGGCGTTTTCCTCCGCTTCCCCGCGCCGGGGGACGACCCCTGGGTAGCGGTGCACAAGGGGCAGGAGATGGAGATCGGGGATGAGACGTCGGACAAGCCGACCTGGTGGACCGGTTCCTTCTACCCGTTTCACGCGCCGGTCCCGGTGACTGTGGCTCCGCCCGGGAGCTGGAATTCATATGAGATCGTCTGCACGGGCCAGAACTACTCGGTGCGCCTCAACGGACGCGTCGTCAACACCTGGACCGACACGGCGGCCCGCACCCGCTCGGGGTACATCGGCCTGCAGAACTACAACGACGGGAAAACCGTCCGCCACCGAAACCTCCGGATCAAGGAGCTTCCGTGAACGGGCCGCTCCGCCTTGGCGTCATCGGGTGCGGGAACGTCCTGGAGGCCTATCGCGCCTCGATTGAGAGGCTCCGCGGGGCAGGCAAGGTCGAGGTGACCTGTGTCTGCGGGCGGGAGGGGCAGCGGGAGGCCGCCGTCGCAGGGCTCAGGGCAGGCCGCTTCACCACTGAGGCGGGCGCAGTGATCAATGCCCCGGACGTGGACGCCGTGCTGATCCTCACACCTATGCCGCTGCACGCCTCCCTCGCGCGCGCGGCGCTCGACGCGGGGAAGCACGTGGTTGTTGAGAAGCCGCTCGCAACCACTCTTGAGGAGGCCTCGGAGCTCCTCGCCGTCGCCCGCCGGTCCCCGGGAGAGCTGGTCTGCGCCCCCTTCACCCTCCTGAGTCCCACGTTCCAGGCGATGGCCCGGCGCATCCGGTCAGGCCAGATCGGCAGACCGGTGTCAGCCCGTGCCCGCTACGGCTGGTCGGGGCCGTGGTGGAGCGACTGGTTCTACAAGCCGGGAGGGGGATGCCTCTTCGACCTCGGGGTCTACTCGCTGACCAGCCTCACCGGGCTCCTGGGGCCTGCAACCCGCGTGATGGCGATGGCCGGGGTTGCAATCCCGGAACGGGAAATCAATGGCCGCAAGGTCCAGGTCGAGGCGGAGGACAACGCCCAGGTGCTGCTGGATTTCGGGCAGGGGGCCTTTGGGGTCGTCACCACCGGGTTTACCCTGCAGCAGTACCGCTCCCCGGCCCTGGAGGTCTACGGCACCACGGGGACCATCCAGATGCTCGGGGATGATTGGGACCCCGAGGGGTACGAGCTCTGGCAAAACGAGGTTGGAGCCTGGCAGCTGTACAAGGAGACGGCGCCCGACTGGTCGTGGACGGACGGCCTGCGACATCTGGTCGACTCACTGCGGGAGGGGACCCGGCCGCTCATTACCCCCGAGCACGCCCTGCATGTGCTGGAGATCATGATCAAGGCCCGGGAGAGCAGCCGGCAGGGCCGGGCCCTGTCCATCGACAGCCGTTTCGAGACGCCTTCCTTTCCCGGACCGGCGCCCGCCGAGGCGGCCCATCGGATGCATGACCGAAGCCGCGAGCACACCGGTGCGGGAGGGGGCCGCTGAGCATGCCCCGGTGGCTTCTCTGGTCCCTCCTTGCGGTCGTTTGCTGGGGGCTTTGGGCCGTGACCGCCCGGTTCATCGGGGAGGCCCTGACCGCGGCCCAGAGCCAGGCCTTGTCCACCCTGGGGATCCTCCCCGTCCTCCTGGCGCTGGCATCCTCAAGCCGAAGCTCCGTCATCGGGAACGCCCGCAGGGGCCGGATCATCGCCTTCGCCTCGGGGGCGGTCGTCTGCGCCGGGAACGTCGCGTACTACCACGCCCTGGGCCTAGGAGAGAAGGCGGCCACCGTGGTCCCCCTGACCGCCCTGTACCCCGTGGTCACGGTGCTCCTCGCCACCCTGCTCCTGCGGGAGCGGCTCAACGCCGTCCAATGGGCCGGCACGCTCCTCGCCGGGGTCGCGATCTGGCTCTTCAACGTCACGGGTCTGGCGGGGCTCTCCTCGGGGTGGCTCCCCTACGCCCTGGCACCGATCCTTCTCTGGGGGATCGGCGGCTTCCTTCAAAAGCTCTCCACGGCCCATCTCTCGGGCGAGCTCTCCACCCTCTGGTTCCTGTGGGCCTTCGTGCCGGCCACCGCCGGCATCCTCTGGGTCGATCCCCTGGCCCGTTCCCCGGAGCCCCGGACGTGGATCTTCGCCGCCGCGCTCGGGCTCCTCTTCGGCCTGGGGAACCTGGGGCTCCTCAAGGCCTTTGCCTCCCAGGGCAAGGCCTCCGTCATCTCCCCTCTGGCAGGCCTCTACCCGGTGGTGAGCGTCCCCGCGGCAATCCTCCTCTTCGGGGAAAGGGTCGGAGGGAGGGAGTGGGCCGCCATCGCCCTGGCCGTCGCAGGGGCGATCGCCCTCGCCTGGGAGTCGCCCGGGGCGAAAACAAGCGAGTGAGGGGTTTTCAGCCGCCCCGCGTTCTGCAAGGGTGGAGTCCAGACACACCAAACGAATGAAACCGATCAAAACGCTGCTCCAGGAGGGCGTCGTCCTAGGGGACGGCGGCTACCTCATCGAACTCGAACGACGTGGCTACGTCGACAGCGGATCCCGACGCGAGAAGGTCGGCACCGGCAAGGGAAGCGGCCAGTTCACCCCCGAGGTCGCGCTTGAGAACCCGGACGCCCTCCGCGAGCTCCATCGCGAGTTCCTAAAATCAGGCTCGCGCGTGCTCCAGGCGCTGACCTTTTTTGGAACACGGGAGAAGCTCAACCGGGCCGGCTACGGCTCCCAGACGGAGGCCATCAATGCCGCAGCCGTCCGGATCGCGAAGGAGGTCGCCGGGGACCAGGCCCTCGTGGCGGGAAGTGTCTCGCGGACCCAGCTCATTGAGCGGGAGGGGATGGAGTCGCTCGGCAAGGCGAGGGACCACATCGCGGAGCAGATCCGGCTGCTGAAGGACGCCGGGGTGGATTTCCTGATCCTGGAAACCTTTTTCCACCTTGCCGAGATGCGCGTGGCCCTGGAGTGCGCCAACGCCGCCGGGCTTCCGGCCATCGCCACCCTGAGCTTCCGTCCCCTCATCACGGCCTGCACCGACGGCCACTCCCCCGAGGAGTGCGCCCGGGTGATGACCGACCTGGGAGCCATCGCCGTCGGGGCCAACTGCGAGCAGGAGCCGGGGCGGATGCTGCCGCTCCTGCGGGCGATGCGTTCCGCGACGCGCCTCCCGCTCGCGGCCCAACCGGCGGCCTTCCGCACCACGGAGGGATGCCACTGCTTCACGCGACAGCCGGCGTTCCCTGACGACCTTGAGACCATCCAGGTCTCGCGCCGGGAGTTTGAGTCCCTCGGGCGGAACGCCAGGGCCGAGGGCATCGGCTACCTTGGCGGCTGCTGCGGATGCAACGCGGCCTACATCCGGGCCCTTGCGGACGGCCTGCTCGAGGCCTCGGCCTCCTGACCGACCCTCGGAGCGAAACGAGGCGCGTGAAACTCTCCATCCACCCCACGGCCGACCTGGCCAATGCCGCCGCCGCCGCCCTGCTCACCGAGTGGCTCCGGGACCCCGGGGTCCGCAACCTCATGGTGGCGGCGGGGAATACGCCGCTCGATCTGTACCGGCGGATCGCCGACCAAAAGGAGCCCCTCCCGGGGCTGAACGTGTTCATGTTGGATGAGTACGTCGGAGTCCCCCCTGGGGAGCCGCGCAACTGCGCGAACCTCCTCCGCCGGACGGTCGCACAGGCCTGGGGCATTCCCGAGGAACGCTACTTCACCGTCACCTCCGTGGAGGCCGGAGCCCTCGCCTCCGCACAGGCCCACGAGGAGCGGATCGCCCGCGGTGGCGGGCTCGACGCCATCATCCTGGGGCTTGGCCAGAACGGCCACCTCGGTTTCAACGAACCCGGAAGCCCCGAGCAGGGCGCAGCCCACCTGCTTGACCTTGAGCCGATCTCGATTGAGGCGAACCGGAAATGGTTCGGCGGCGACTATGCCCCCGCCAAGGGAATCACCGTCGGGATGCGGACGATCCTCGCCGCGCGCCGCGTGCTGATCCTGGCCTACGGGCCCCACAAGAGGGCGGCCACGGCCGGCATGGTCGAGGGACCCCGCACGGAGCGGTGCCCCGCGTCGCTGCTCCAGGGACATCCGGACGTCCACGTCTTCCTTGACGGGGAGTCGGCCTCCGGCCTCACCCGCCCGATGCGATGACTCCCCCCTCCGGCCCGCCTGCAACCCCGCCGCCGGGCGCCTACCTGGGCATCGACGTCGGCGGGACCAAGATCGCCGCCGGCGTGGTGCTCCTCCCGGAGGGACGGATCCTGGCCCGCAGGCAGGTCCCCACCCTCCCCGCCCGGGACGGG
>DMJJ01000346.1:0-667 GCA_003452185.1 Verrucomicrobiales bacterium
CACGTCCACGACCTGCACGCAACGATGATGCACCTCCTGGGAGTGAATCACGAGAAGTTGACCTTCTTTTACCAGGGGCGGCATTTCCGTCTCACCGACATCCACGGGAGCGTGGTGCGTGACATTGTTTCATGAGAAACCGCAAAAACCCTCGTGTTTCATTGATTTGGGTTGCTTTCCCCCCACTCCCCCGGTATTGGTCTGCCCCGCGGAAATAAACCGAACGACCTATGGCTCAAACCATTTTCCATCCCAGCGTTGAGGGCGCCCAGCACGGCGCCAAGAGTCTCCCTGATTTCCTGGCCTATGCCAAAAAGGCGGGTGCCGCCGGGGCGCAGCCCTCGAACTACATGCTCCAGAGCCCGAAAGGCGGGTTTCAGAGCGCCAAGGAGATTCGCGCCACCTTTTCAAAGGCCAAGATGTCGCTCGATGGGGTCTCGGGTCACTGCGCCTTCTGGGTCCACACCACGGCCTGGACCGGCTCTCCCACGATCCGCCCATTCATCCCGGCGGACGTCGCGAAGAAGTCCCCCGAGCAGATCGAGGCCTGGGCGGAAGGATACATCCTGCGGTTGCTCGACCTTTGCGCCGAGCTTGGGATCAAGATCGTTCCGATGTTCTGGGGCGTTTCCCACGGGTGGGAAGCGGCGGGCGGATATCCCTGGGG
>DMJJ01000346.1:937-2635 GCA_003452185.1 Verrucomicrobiales bacterium
GGCGGGCGGATATCCCTGGGGTTTCTGGGCTGGGCCCGGATACGACTTCATCAAAGAGGGGAACGAGCGCTTCGTCACCAAGACCGCCAAGATCCGGAAGCACGCGAACTCCCTCGGCATCTACCTCGCCCACGAGATCCATCCGGGAACCGCGGCGATGTGCGCCGACGACTTCAACGCCCTGGTGGCTGCCTGCGATGGCGACAAGTGCCTCGGCGTGAATGCCGATCCTTCCCACTGCTGGGAGGGGGAGGATTGGGAGACCCGGTTCCGCAAGGTTGCCGACCGCGTCTACGCCTGCCACGTCAAGAATTTCGTCATCCGCAAGGGGGTTCCCCTCCGCAAGATGGAGTCCAACTGGCCGGGCCGGGCGATGCAGTTTGTCGACATCCCGAGCGGCGACCTCAACATGGTCCGCTACGTCGAGATGCTCATCGACATCGGATATGCCCGCCGCTACTGCCAGATCAACGCGCGCAAGACGGCCCCGCTGATCGTGGAGGCCGAGAGCGCCTTCCGCGACCTCGACGCCACGAGCGCCAACGGGATTCAGTACGTGCGCGATCACCTCTGCTTCCCTGTGGCTGCCGGATCCTTCGAGGACGGCATGGGGGCCTAAGGGCGGGAGCACCCGTTTCCCGGAACGGCCGGGGGCGTTACCGTATTTCGAACAGGGGGGGATCGCGCTGCGATTCCCCCCTGAATCGTTGAGGGGGGGAGAGGCGCCCGCACGAGGCGCTACCTGGGCTGTGGTGTCGTTCCCCTCCGGGCCCGGAGACGTTCGAGGTTTTGAGCCGCCACCCGGTCATCGGGATTCAGCCGCACCGCCTCCTTCAGATGGGCTTCCGCCTCGTCGAGCTTCCCGAGCCTGAGGCAGATGACACCGAGGTTGCCGAACGCCTGATGATCCCCCGGTTGCAGCCGAGCCACGGTGCTAAACTCGGTGTATGCCTCCGGGAGGCGGCCTTGGAGAAGTTGGAGATACCCGAGTTCGTAGTGCCCCTTGTCGTCCGCGGGGTTCAGGCGAACCGCCCTCTGCAGGAACTCCAGCCCCTCGCTCACGTTCCCCTGGACCGCGAGGGCCCTGCCTAGCTTGACGCACGCCTCGGCATCGGATGGATTCAAGCGGACGAGGAACCGGTAGTAATCGATGCTCACCCCCATGAAATAGGCGCCGTAGTCCTTCGCCAGCAGGGCACGATCCTGCTCGCTCCCGGCCACCGCCTGAAGCACGAGCCCCGCCATCTCATCCGTGGTCTCAAGGCCGTTCCTCACGAGCTTCGGCGGCCGATGGGGATTCCGGACGTTGTTGGTGGTGTTGTCGTACGTGTACCGCATCACGAGGCGGGTCCCCTTCGGCAGGCTCACCGGGGTCGCGTACTGGTAGTCTCCCTGCCAGTTGAAATCCCAGTCCCGAATCCAGATCAGCGGGCGACGCTCCCCCGTGGGGAGCTCGGCATGGGCTTGGAGATCCTTCCCGAGGTAATGGGCGTGCGGCAGGATTCCGAGCAGGGCGACATCGACCGGAAGCTGGTAGGCGGTTTCGACCAGGTGGTTGGAGACGCCCGGGGGAATCTCGAAATCGAAACGGGCGAGCTTGATCCTGAACGGGAGATTCGTCGGCGCCTGTCGGGTGAAATAGAGGCCGATGCTCGGCTGAACGCTCTCCGGCTTGCCCGAGGGGTGAAGGTGAAGCTG
>DMJJ01000282.1 GCA_003452185.1 Verrucomicrobiales bacterium
GGTTTTGCGTTAAAGCGATTTCGGGAGCGGAGGCTCAGTGGGCGACGATGTGGACCTGGGCATCGTTCGGGATGGTTCCCTCGAACTTGGCGCTGTAGCTGGAGGAGGTCGACTTGGTCCGTCGGCTGTTGCCGACGTTCGTGGCGCCGAGAGTGAGGTCCTGCTCCTTGAGCTTCTGCCCGCCGGCATCCAGGATTTCGATATGGAGATGGTGGCCCGCCAGGTCCCCCGCGCCAAAGGCGGGTTGCACGGTTCCGGTGACCATCGCCCCCTCCTTCATGCGCACCATGCGGGCGCTGAGGATGCGGACGGTCTGGTTGGAGGTGGTCTCCACTTTCGGGGTCGCGGCGAAGCTTCCCATGGGAAGCGCCATCAGGGCCCCGAGGCCTGCGATGATCCATCCCTTTCCAACGCTCCCGATCCGTGTGCTCTGGCTCATAGTTCTCTCCATGTTTCCGAACGATGCAGTGCGCCTGGCTTGTTCCAGCTCCCTCTCCGGCTCTCCGGGGGGATTCTTGGGTTACTGCCTGGCGTGTGAAGAGACAATACAACATCCCGGGCGCGGGCCAAGTCGGAACCCGCTGGGGGAGGTGCGAATGGAGTCGTCGGGGAATCCCCGGTCGAACTTCAGTGAATCCGGAGGGTGACCGGACCGAAACGGACTCCGCGAATCTCCAGCGAAGGAAGTTGGACTTCGGCTCCTGAGTCTCCAACTCCCTGCAAACCAATGACCTGAGCCTCGAAGTGGGAGGTGTTTCCCGGGGTCTCGCCGGTGCGGGAGTCCCCCACCGCCCGCAACACCACGGGGGTGTTCGAGGAGCCTCCTGCCGGCGAGGCGAGCGTGAGGGTCAGGGGGATTTCCGGGGAGGAGATCCGGACGAAGTTTTCCGCGTGGGCGTCGAGAACGTACAGGCCGAGGAGATCGCTCTTTGGCTCGTGAACCCACTCGAGCGCGTACTGGTGGGAGCCGAGTTCCACCAGCACTCCACCGTGCGGCGGGACATGAACGTGCTCGGCAGGCCCGGGGCCCTGGGAGTGAGCCTCGTGGGCGTCGTGCGCGTCGTGATCCCCGCCGCATCCTGCGAGCAGCAGCAAGAGCAGGGGGGCGATGGCGCATCCGGGGGTGGGGAGACGCAGGGTGGGCATTCGTCGAGGGGAGGGGGTTAGGAGCTGGGAACCAGGTTCGAGGCGACATCCGTGCGGTAGGCCTTGATGGCGGGGATGACCCCGGCAAGCGCCCCCAGGGCCAGCATCCCGAGGGGAGCCCAGAGCATGACCGGGGCCGGGGCGAACGGATTCAGGACGACACCCGTCTGGGCCTGGATGATCCGGGCGACCCCTGTCATCAGGCCGGCGTACACGACACCCCCCGCCAGGACTCCCAGGGCCGAGATGGCCACCGCTTCCAGGACCACGCAGGAAAAGAGGGTGCGTCGCCGGGCACCGAGCGCCCGCAGGATGGCGATCTCGCGACGCCGCTCGTTCATTGAGTTGTAGATGCTCGCCAGGACCGACCCCGCCGCGACCAACGCGACCAGGTAGGAGACGAGGGCCAGCACCTTTTCGAACCATCCGATCTTGTCGAAGAGCTGGGCGATGAGGGTGCCGATCGGCCAGGCGAACGTGAGGCGCGTTCCCTGTTTGTTGTAGAGGGTCTCCATCTGGCGACCCGCGATCGGGGAGCGGAGCTTGACGAGCACCGCGCTGATGTCCGCGGCGGCCTTCGGGTCGTGGCCGCTCATCTGCTGAAGCCCGGCGAGGGGGATCCAGATCACCCGGTCGGCCGGGGTGTTGGAGGGTTCGAGGATCCCGACCACCACGTAGGTCTCGGAGTGCTGGCTGCGCTCGTCGTACAGAAGCCCGTGGAAGGGGTGGAAGGAGTCCCCGACCTTGAGGCCGAGACGCCGGGCGGCGAAGCTTCCCACGACGGCCTCGCGGCGTGCAGGGTCGAAGAGCCGCCCGCCGGGCGATGCCCGGAACCGGCGCGCCGGGGCGTACTCCGCCTTCTCGAAAAGCTCGGGGGTTGTCCCGACCAGCCGGTATCCCTGGAAGTTGTCCCCCACTGCCAGCGGGACTGCCAGGGCGACGCGTCCGTCGCGCTGGATCTCCTCGAAATCGGAATAGGGGAGGTTCCCCGGGGAGGATTCCAGGTGGAACACCGCGTTGAGGACCAGTTGCAGACCGGACCCGCGGGCGCCGAGAACCGCATCGAAACCGGCGCTCACCGAGGTGAAGGTCGCCTGGGCCTGGGTTTTCACCACCCAGACCGAGAGCCAGAGCCCTGTGGCCAGGGCGATCGAGAGGGCGGTGATCGAGGTCGAGAGGGCGTGCTGGCGGAGGCTCTTCGCCACGAGACGGAACAGGGTCATTGGGCTGCCTCCGGGGTTGCCTGGTTCAGGGTGCGAAAATCCCGGACATCCTCGAACTCCCCGAGCACCCCGGGGTCGTGGCTGACGAGGAGCAGCGCGGCGCCGTTCTCGCGGCACGCCTCCCGGATCAGCGCCAGCGCCTCCCGGCTCCGGACCTGATCGAGGTTGCCCGTCGGCTCATCCGCGAGGACCAGCTTCGGGCGGGCGGCCAGCGCCCGGGCCACGGCGACGCGCTGCTGCTGGCCGGTGGAGAGCTCCCGCGGCCTGTGGTGGAGTCGATCGCCGAGCCCCACCCTCCGAAGCAGCGCCGCCGCGTGCGCCCGATCCTCCCCAGGACCAAAGGACATTCCAAGGAGGACATTTTCGAGGGCCGTGTGCCCCTGCAGCAGGTTGAATGTCTGGAAAATGTACCCGATCGTTCCCGCTCGCAGGCTGTCCCGTTCAGGCTCCCCCATCGCGGACATCTCCCGCCCGGCGAGCACAAGGCTCCCGGAGTCGGGCTTCAGGATCCCCGCAATCAGGTTCAGAAAGGTGGTCTTGCCGCTGCCGCTCTCCCCCCTCAGGGCGACCTGCTCCTCGCCCCCAAGGGTAAACCGCGGGATGCGGACCACCGGGTGGACCCCCCCGGCGGGCGAGCGGAAATCCTTCCTAAGGTTGGTGATCTCAAGCAATGGCATCGGAGGGAGGCATTTCTGTTTTTGAAAGAATCGCCCTCATGGACGATATTGGGCGAGGTTTTATTTGGCGGATCTGCCGGGCCCTGAAAAAAGAGAACTTATCCCTCGCGCACCGGTGCTGCGTGGGGCAGGCTCCGGACGACAGCCAGCCGCAAAGGCGACCATGACGGAAGAACTCATTCCACTCCTAGGATGGACCCATCAGCAACTGCTGGCCCGGCTCGGGCAGGCTTCTCCGGACGAGTGGGTCTGTCACATTTACTCCCGGACCGATGACGAGGGGCTGTCCTATCTTGAGGCGGCCTTCGCGACGCTCTTCGTGCAATCGGGGGCGGCCTGGAAGGTGACCGTAACCCGGGATCGATGGGACTCCACCGATCCAATGGGGACGATCGGGGCTTTGAAGGAGGCCTATTCCCTGACCCTGCAGAGGGTGGCCCCTCCGGGTGGGGCGAACCGGATCATGGACGGGGTCACGGCACGGAGGGCGTTTACGATCCTGAGGGATTTCACCCGCCGGAACCTGATCGATGAGGCGATCGGAACGGAGCTCTCCTTTGAGCCGGTCGACCCGGTGCCGGAGCCCCCGAAGGCCGGTTCGACGGAGGGGGTCTCGTTCGATCAGCTGCTCGGGGTCATTGACCAGGTTCCCCCCTCCCGCTGGAGGGTGTCGATGGTGCAGCAGGGCGGGGTGGTGGAGTTTTGCCAGCGTCGGCTCATTGCGAAGCTGGACGACCTTCAGCTGGTTCTCTCGGAGAACCTGCTTCCGCAGGTCGATGCCGTGGCGGCCGCGGCCGCCGGGATCCCCCGCTTCCAGATGGAGCTTCGGCAGCCGGATGGCAGCCCCGTGGCACATCCCCTCTCGGCCACCGAGGTCGAGAGACTCTACGCGGTCTCCCAGCAGCGGATCAGCAACGCCCGTCCGTGAGGCGACGGCCGGCGGCTCCGGGGTCAGCGGCGCTGCTGCAGGAACTCCACCACATCGCGCAGCTCCTGGGGTGAGAGGGCTGCCTCAAGCCCCTCGGGCATCAGGGAGGTTCCGGGAAACTCCAGCTTCTGGATCTGCCGTCGGGGGATCGTCCGCCGGATCCCCTGCGGTTGGCGCAGTACAATCGACTCGGCGTTCTCCGAATCGAGAATCCCGGTCAGGAGTTCCCCGTCCCGTGTCTCGCAGGCGGTGGTGGCGAAGGCCGGGTTAAGGGCCATGTTCGGGTCGAGGATGTTGGAGACGAGGTCCTCGACGCTGCGGTGGGATTGGTCGCTGAGGTTGGGGCCGACGGCGTGGCCCAGGTCGCCCACCTGATGGCACTGGGCGCAGATGCGTGCGAAGGCTTCCCGCCCCCGTGCGGCGTTCCCGGAGGGGGGAATCCTTGGCAGCCATTCCTCCACGATTCGCTTCCGGTTGCTGTACTCCTCATCGCCAAAGAACTTTCCCGCCCTTGCCTTGTTCTCCGGAGTCGACTGCCGGAGAAGGTGCCGGCGCTGCTCCAGATCGAGGTTCAGCTCTCCGACCCCGACCACCCCGCGTTCCAGGGCGTCGAGCAGCGGACCGTGCCAGGAGCGCCGGGAGGTGAGCCCATTCACGACATCGGGGCGGAGGGCCGGGGCGAGGCTCCGCCAACGCTGTAGAAGGCCGGCGGCGACCTCCGGCTCGAGATGCTCCCGGAGCACCTCCAGGGCGGCCTGCTGGATGGCCGCGGGCTCGCGCACATCGATGAGACGCAACAGGGCTTCGCGCATCGGGGCGGGATCCCCCAGCTCGAGGAGGGAAATCTGCCCCAGGCGCGCCTCGAGCGGGAGGGCCCCATCGGCCGAGGCCGCCGCCGCCCTGGCAATCGCCGCCTGACGGCTCTGGCTCGGGGGAACCCCCAGCAGCCGCGCGATCTGCCAGGCGGCTTTCATCGACCGGAGGTCACCCCGCGCAGCGAGCTTCTCCAGGGAAGCCCTCAGGGCCGGATCCAAGGCCCACGGCTTCGGGTCGGCGGCGAGTCCCTCCTGAAGGCCGCCCAGGACCGCCCCGCGCACGGAGGCCGGAGTCGCCTCCGATGCGGCGTGATCCAGGATTCGGGTGAGGCGCGACGGGGCGTCGACGGGCTGCTGGCGTCCCACCACCTGGGCGAGCTCGCGGAACGCCTCCTCGGTGGCACCCCCGGGGTGGAGCTCACGGGGGTCGGCGAGCAGCTCCCCGAGCAGCCCGTGTGCGGTCCCACGCAGCGCGGTGAGGAGGGCCACACGGGACCATTTGAAGTCGTGGTCCCGCCTCCAGATCGAGGCCAGGGCGGATCGGACTTCCGGGTCCGCGGGATCGGCAAGCAGCCCGAGGGTCAGGGCCGCCTGGAAACGGACCCGGGCATGGGAATCGTTGGCCGCGGCGAGGATCGAGCTGCGAAGCGGAGTCCACTGCGTGCCCAGGCTCTCGGCCAGGAGGAGCCCGTTCTCCCGCAGCCCGGGCGTGGGGGCCGCGAGGAGCGCTCGGACGTCGCCTGCCTTGAGCCGATGAAGCCCCGCCAGGGTCCACGCCGCGTGCAGGCGGCCCAGGGGGCTCGAGGGCTCGGGGGCGAGAACCCGTGCGCGGAGCGCCGCCTCGGCATGGGTCGCCTTTCGCTGCAGGAGGAGTCGCTGGGCGGTCTGGCGAATCCACTGGCTCGTGGCCCCCAGGTGCCCGACCAACTCCTCGTCGGAGGCCTGCGCCAGGTCCGGCCCCCGGGTCGGGAGCCCCCCGCGGGGCGTGATTCGATGGATTCGTCCCCGGTCGGATCCTGCCCTGAGATCGAGCTTCGATTTGATCTTCTCGGGGATGTAGTCGGGGTGCTCGATGACGTCCCGCTGGATGTCGATGAGGTAGAGGGCGCCGTCGGGGCCGCACTCGACGCCGATGGGCCGGCACGCGGGATCGCGGCTGGCGAAGAATTCCCGGGTCTGTTCGGCGGGGGCCCGGCGGGCGATGAATCCCGGTCCCTCCTCCACCAGGAGGTCGCGGTGAACAACGTGGCTCACGACGTCGCAGACGAAGAGGCTCCCCGGGAGATCTCCCGGATAGGTGGAGATTCCAAGATATCCCATGCCGCCGGCGGAGGAGAAGTGCCCCGCCTGCTCGGGGTGGTTGACCCGGGTCTCGGCCACGCTGATGGGATAGATGCGGGCCATGTCGCCGTGGTCGGAGATGCTGGTGGTCGCCTCCACGGGGAAGAGCCCTCGGGCGTGCTCCAGGTAGCGCGTGGCGATGATCTGCTGCTCGAGGTGGTTGATGTTGTAGGTGCAGAACCGGTGTCCCCAGTCGTCGGTGGCGAGCCCGAACCCGCCGCTGGTCTGGAAGGTCCGGGTCGCCTCCCCCGTGGCCGGGTCGAAGCTGAAGTCGGCCTGCCCAAGGTCGAGCGGGGCCCGGCCCGGCTGAAGGGGGCTGGTGACGCGGCCGCCATTCCCTCCGTTGACCCCGTGCATGCGGTTGTCGAGCCCCCACCGGAGTCCGCTCAGGTTGCTGTCGGTCACGCCCAGCTTGAACCCGGCCAGAACCACCTGGCGGACATCGGCCCGGCCATCCCCGTCGGTGTCCTTGAGGAACAGGACCTCGGGCGGGGCGGTCACCAGCACTCCGCCGTTCCAGGCTGCGATGGAGGTGGCGAAGCTGAGGTTCTCCGCGAAGACCACGCTCCGGTCAACCCGGCCGTCCCCATCCCGGTCCTCCAGCAGGCGGATCGTTCCCCCGGGCTTGTGGTCGGGGCCGATCCCCAGGGGGTAATCCCGCATCTCCACCACGTAGCAGCGTCCCCTCTCGTCGAAGGTGAGCGCCACCGGATCGACGACATCCGGTTCGGCGGCCCAGAGCGTGGCCTGGAGGTCGGGGTGGAGCTCAAAGCCCTTGGGGTCCGCCCCGCGCGCGCCCATGAGCCCCCCCGTTCCGGCGAGCGTCGTCAGCAACAGGAGGCGGAGGCCACGGCAGAGGGGACTTGGGTGGATCATGGAATGGGTTTCTGGATGGGTGGCTACTCCCCGTGCTTCCACCGGCGGAGCCGTGCCTGCAGCGCGGGCAACGGGGATCGGCTGCAGTCGATGCCGGGCCAGTCCCGCTCGATCTGCTCCCAGGCGGGGATCTCCCCCCAGGCGCTCAGCGTGAAGACCTCGTAGTACTCCCGGCTCTCGATCCCCAGCTCACGGTTTCGCTTGGTGAAGCGCCGGCGCAGCCCCTCGGCCCATTCCTCGACGGAGCCCGGAACGGCGAGCTCATGGCGTCCCACCCACGGAAGCCACTCCCGGATCTGGGACTGGTGACACCAGGTCAGCCGGGTCACGAGGGGAAACGTCGACTCAGCCTGAATGGCGAGGTCGTACCCGTTCGCTCCGAACTGATACCCGTCGTAGACATGGACGATGACCGGCACCTTGCAGGGGGTGGAGCGGGCTTCGTCTGCGGGAAACTCCGGCGTGAAGGCGTGGGGGACGTTGATCATGTAGGCGATCCGGCGAATCGCCTCGGCCACCGTCTGGTGATCATTGTGAAGTCCGGCGAGCGGGTCGGTCACCATCGGGGGGCAGAAGAGGTAGTCCGGCTCGAACTCCCGGATCGCCTGCCAGAGGGCGGCGAGCAGGGGGATGTCGACCTGGAGGCAGGCCTCCCGCGGAGGGGCGCCCCCTGGGAGCCGCAGCTGCTGGAACTCATAGCCCCCGAGCCGTGCCGATTCCTCCTGCTCCCGGAGGCGGACCTGCCCGGTCTCCTCCCGTGTCCGGAAGTGGTGTCCCGCCTTCCCGTCCGTGCAGACCAGGACCCTCGCCCGAAGCGCCTCCCCGTGCTTGCGGCGAAAGAGCTCGAACGTTCCGGCCGACGTGAACTCGTAGTCGTCGTAATGGGCGTGGACGAAGAGGATCTTCATGACAACTTTGGGGCGGGGGAGGAAGCCACGGGCCGGAGCGGGGAGGGCGGGGGCGCCCCCTGCTCAGCGGAGGGTCCGGCGTTGGATGGCCTTGTTGCGTTGCATGCGGCTTCTGAGGAAATCAAACAGGGCGAATTCCATGGGCTGCTCCGTGCTGAGGGTCAGGCACTGAATCCCGTGACGCTCACACAGCTTTCGCACGGCGGTGTTGTGGGTCTCGAGCTTCTGCCGGTAGGCGGCGCGGGCCACCTCAGGGTCAATGTAGATCTCCCGGTCGGTCTCGAGGTCCTGGAAGAGGGTCGCGTTGCGGAACCCAAAGGTGATCTCCGCGGGATCGAGCACCTGGAACACGATCACCTCATGCCCCGAGGCCGCCAGCAGCCCAAGGCTGCGGTCGAGGCCGTCGACGGGGGCCAGCAGATCCGTCACCAGCACCATCAGGCTCCGCCTCCGGGTGATCTCGGCGATTCGCTGGAGTGGAGCCCCCAGGTCGGTTGAGCGCCCGGCGGTCGGACGTTCCAGGGCGAGCATGAGCTGGCGAAGGTGCCCGCGACGGGACTTGGGCGGGAGATACTCCCGGATCGACTCATCGAAGGTCATCAGCCCGGTGGCGTCCCCCTGGTGGAAGAGAAACCAGGCAAGGGTGGCTGCCAGGGTGTTCGCGTACTCGGCCTTCGTGTAGCCAAGGCTCCCGAATCCCATGCTGCGGCTCCGGTCGACCAGGAGCTGACAGCGCAGGTTGGTCTCATCCTCGAACTTTTTGATGTAGAATCGGTCGCTGCGAGCGAAGAGCTTCCAGTCGAGGTAGCGGGGATCGTCGCCCGGGGTGTATTCGCGGTACTCGGTGAACTCGACGCTGAATCCATGGTACGGGCTGCGGTGAAGCCCGTTCCAAAACCCCTGCACCACGACCCTGGCCCGCAGCTCGAGGTTGCGGATCGCCATCAGCGCCTTGGCGCTGATGAACGTCGCGTGACCCTGGGGTGCGGCGTCAGCCATGGGGCGACGTTAGCTGCGCCGGGCGGGGGATCACAAGCGGCAAAACCGGCGCTATCCCGTGGGGGGACGATAGGCCCGGAGGGCGTTCTCGCGGAAAAATCGACGGGTGGCCCGGGGGCCTCGGCTCTCCACATAGCGTTTCACAATTCCATGTACCACCGGATAGGGGGCGAACCGGGCGCTGACGGGCCAGTTGCTCCCAAACAGCAGCCGCTCCTCCCCGAAACAGTCCCAGACATGGTCGAGGACCGGTTGGTAGGGGGCCGCATCCGCCGGCGCCTGCCCGTCGGAGCGCCCCGTCCCCTCGACGAGGCCCGACCCTTTGCAATAGATATTGGGCCGCGCCCCGCACGCCCTCATCCCGGTGAGCCACGCGGCGGGGGGGAGCGCCCCGTCGACGCGGACGTTGGCCACGTGGTCGATGATGATCGTCATCGACGGGAACCGCTCGGCCAGCCTGGCAATGTCGGGGAGGCGTTCCGGGCCGATGAGGACGTCGAGTGAAAGCCCCCGGTCGGCGATCCGTTTGAGGTCTTCAAGATAGGCATTCCTTCCCGGTTCGATGTCGACCTCCCAGCCCCCGGTGCGGATTCCTCGGAAGAGCGGGTTGCGGGCGAGTCGCTCGAGTCCCTCGCGGAATCCGGGGCGGCCCGGCTTCAGGTGACCCACCAACCCGAGGATGAACCGGGACTTGCGGGCGAGGTCGAGCACCCAGTCGTTGTCCAGCTCCCAGGGGCTTGCCTCCACCACGATTGTCCCGCCGATCCCGAGGGGGCGGGCCAGCGCCTCGCACTCCCCGGGGAGGACCGTCCGATAGAGGATCGGGTCGTTGGCGGGAGGCCACGGGACCCCCTGCGGGCGGGTGGGATCGTAAAAGTGTGTATGGGTGTCGATCGCCCCGTCGTGGGCGTTCGTCGATGGGCCGGCACACCCGGTGGCGGCCATCACGGCCGCGGGGATTCCGCCCGCTGCGATTTGGAGGAACCGGCGACGGGAACAGGCGTCCGTGGGGTGCATGCGGGCGAGCCTTGCATGTCTGCCTCCGGAGGGGAAGCCGCGGAACGTGGAGACGGAACGGGGTTGCGTTTTTTGTCCGCGGTTGGGAAAACACCCCCATGCTCAGCACAATTACCAATCGATCCATTCTATTTGCCGCCGGCCTCGCGCTCGCTTCCGTGGGCGCGATCGCGGCGGACCATCCGACCGTCGGCTACACCGACACCCCTTTCATCCCGGGCCAGAAGTGGCGCGTTCACGACGGCACCCGGCCGCAGCGGCGCGTTGTGACCCCCGGCAAGACGTTCAGCCACCTGGCGCCTCCTCCCTCCGACGCCACCGTGCTGTTCGATGGCCATGACCTCTCGAAGTGGAAGGGGACCAAGGGGGAGGCGGGCTGGAAAGTCGAGAAGGGGTACATGGAGGTGGCCGACGGGGCGGGCTCGATCCGCACCAAGGAGGAGTTTGGTGACTTCCAGCTCCACCTGGAGTTCGCGACCCCCTCCGTGGTCAAGGGGGACAGCCAGGGGCGGGGCAACAGCGGCGTGATCATCTACGGGATCTATGAAGTCCAGGTGCTCGACTCGTACAACAATCCGACCTATCCGGATGGTCAGGTCGGCGCGATGTACGGGCAGTTTCCCCCGCTGGTAAACGCCGCCAAGGCCCCGGGCGAGTGGCAATCCTACGACATCATTTTCGAGAGCGCCCAATGGGACAAGGAGGGGAAGCTGACCAAGAAGGCGAACGTCACCGTGATCCTGAACGGGGTGCTGCTCCACAACCGGAAGGAGTTCACCGGCCCCGTCAAGCACCGCGACGTCGCTCCCTATGTCCAGCATGCACCCAAGGGGCCGATCGAGCTTCAGGACCATCACAACCCGACCCGGTTCCGGAACATCTGGATCCGGTCCGTCGGCGAATACGATTGATCGCGTCGCAGGGCGGGAACTCCCTGCCGGAGCTGACTTGATTTGAAACGACAAAGCCCGGAGGCCATCGGCCTCCGGGCTTTTCTGTCGGCGGGCGTGATGCCCGTCACGGCTGGGCCGGGTCGGCCTCGGTCACGCGGTAGAAGCGCTGGCCCCCGGGGCCGATCGCCTCCAGGTGACAGGTGGGGTTGGCCGTGGCGGTGAGGGTCACGACCGGTGTCCAGTTGGTCGCCCCCAGCCGGTCGACGGCTTCCAGGCGGTAGCGCCGCCCCTCGACCGATTCCCAGCAGATGATGGTGTCCCCACCGTTCCGCTCCATGGTGGTGATCTTGATCGGGGTCACCGAGAGGCTGAAGGACTGGAGCGTGGTGCTCTTTCCGTCCGTGACGCTCAGGACCACGGAGTTCCCTCCGCCGTGGTTCTCCCCGGGGGT
>DMJJ01000375.1 GCA_003452185.1 Verrucomicrobiales bacterium
GCCGAGGGGATGTGCCTGACCGCCGGGCAGCGGTGCAATGCCACCAGCCGGGTGCTCGTCGAGCGGGAGGTTTCCCCACGGTTTGTCGAGCTCCTCCTCGAGGCCCTGAGGCCCTTCGTCCCAGGCAACCCGCTGAGCGAATCGACCCGGCTCGGCCCCCTGATCTCCGCCGCCGCAGCGGGACGACATCGGGAGCTCTGCTCCCGCCCGAGCCCGGACTGGATTCTCAAGGGACGCGCCGACGGGGAGGCCGACGGCCTTCGGGGGCACTACGTCACCCCCGGGGTCTTGCGTCTCGGACCCGATACCCCGGGCCCGGACCGAAACGAGCTCCTCGGCACGGAGACCTTCTGCCCCATTCTCACCCTCGAGGAGTGGGACTCCGAGGCGGAGGCCATCGAGCTCAACAACTCCACCCCCTTCGGCCTGACCTGCTCGATTTTCACCCGGTCGGAGGCCCGCTTTCTTCGGATCGCCGCGGAGGTGAAGGACGGGAACGTGTACGCCAACCTGCCGACCACCTTCTCCCCCTCCACGCTCCCGTTCGGGGGATGGGGCAGCTCGGGAAACCGCCGGCCCGGCGGACGCGGGTTCATCCGCTTTGTCACCGAGGAGCAGGCCGTGCAGGCCGCCCGCGACGGCTTCAGCCCGGCCCCCTCCGGCGCTGCTCCAAAACCCTGAACGAATGCCCCAGGTGCTGGGGGTGAACCAGGGTCTGAAACTGGCGCCGCTGGGCGGGCGTCCACGGAAACTCGACCCCTCGCCGAACCGCCGCATCGACGGCGCGCACGAGGTACTCCCCCTGACGGGAAAGCCCCTCGGTCACCAACCCGAGCGCCATCCCCGCTGCCTCGATGGACGTGAAGTTCACATGCGCCGTCAGGTCCTGGCTCCCGGGGTCGGCCAGCACGTTGTCGCTCACCCGGTGGTGGGAATAGGCCCGGAGCGTCCCGCCGGTCCGCTCGGGCCGAAGGAGCTCCTCCATGCTCATCCCGTAGTCGATCCCCACGATCCATCCCTCGGCGAGCCTTTCGGCAACGCCCTTCCACCAGGCCGCAGCGGCCGGGCAGAGCTCCAGGATGTAGCCGTCCGGAAGCACCCCGTGGAGCTCAGTCGGGTCCGCCAGGTGGGCCTCCCGAAACAGCTGATCGATCCTCGAAGGATCCCGGGGCAGGAGCACCCAGGCCAGGTCGCCCGAGGGGGAAACCCCCACCCCGCGCTCACGCCAGCCGCGGTCCGGCACGCTCCAGGCGAGGGGATGAACCGGCAGGGCATCGAGCAGCTCGTTTGAGAAGAGGATTCCCCGGACGCCGTCGGGAACCTGCCCGATCCCCTCAACCCAGGCGATGCGCGATCCCCAGGGGGCGAGTCGCTCCTGCTGCCACCCGCGCCGCACCGGCGAAGGCTCCACCAGGGTGTAGGTCAGCCGGGGGAAGAGCTCCGGGGCGTGGCTCGCCAGCCAGCCCAGGATGTCGGCGGCCAGCCGGCCATCGTGCGCCCCCGCCTCCACGATCCCCAGGGGCCCCTCCCCCAGCTGCCCCAGGCAGGCGGCAAAGCGGGTGCCCAGAATCTGGCCAAAGACGTCTCCCACGCTGACACTGGTAAAGAAATCCCCACGACGGCCGATGGTTCTCTCGTGGGTCTCATAGTAGCCACCCTCGGTGGAATAGAGCGCCAGCTCCATGAAGCGGGAGAACGGGATCGCCCCGTTGTGATCGGCGATCTCCCGCCGGATGCGTGCCTCAGGCGGGGTCACCCGGCCCTCCGGTTGCTGGTGGACGGTATTTCATTTGCTTAGTGGAGACACGGATATGGCAAAAATCGACGCCTTCTTCAACCTGATGATGGAGCAGAAAGCCTCCGACCTGCACCTTTCATCCGGGAACCCGCCCATCCTGCGGATCAACGGCGAGCTTGAGCGGGTCGACTACCCGCCCCTGGAGAGCGACCAGCTGAAGGCGCTGCTCTACGAAATCACCCCGGAGTTCAAGATCAAGCAGTTCGAGGAAACGGGGGACGTCGATTTCGGGTACGAGATCCCCAACACGTCGCGGTTTCGAGCCAACTTCTACAACCAGAAGAACGGCGTCGGCGCGGTGTTCCGGCAGATTCCCAGCAAGGTGCTCTCGTTCGAGGATTTTGAAAAGTTCGACGCCCCCCTCCCCCCCGTGCTCAAGAAGTTTGCGATGCTCCATCGCGGCCTTGTGCTCGTGACCGGGCCAACGGGGTCGGGCAAGTCGACCACCCTGGCGGCCATGGTCGACTACGCGAACAAGAACCGCAAGGACCACATCCTCACGGTCGAGGATCCGATCGAGTTCGTGCACGAGAGCAAGAACTGCCTTGTCAACCATCGCGAGGTGGGGCTGCACACCAAGTCCTTTGCCAGCGCCCTGAAGGGGGCGTTGCGCGAGGACCCCGACCTGGTGCTCGTGGGCGAGTTGCGTGATCTCGAGACCATCGAGCTCTCGATCACGGCCGCCAGCACGGGGCACCTGGTCTTCGGCACCCTCCACACGCAGAGCGCCGCCAAGACGGTCGACCGTATCATCGACGTGTTCCCCGCCGACCAGCAGAACAAGATCCGCGCGACCCTCTCCGAGTCGCTGCGGGGCGTGGTGGCGCAGAATCTCTTCAAGCGGATCGACAAGAAGGGGCGCGTGGCCGCGCTCGAGATCCTGGTCTTCACCACCGCGATTGCGAACCTCGTCCGCGAGGGGAAGACCCACCAGCTCCCCGGCATGATCCAGGTGGGCAAGAAGCTGGGAAACCAGCCCCTGGACGACGCCATCATGGAGCACCTGCGGATGAAGCGGATCTCGCCCGAGGAGGCCTACGACAAGAGCCTCGACAAGAAAAAATTCAGGCCGTTCCTGGCCAACCCGCCGCTCGACGACGAGGGTTGAGAAGCCCGACACCCCGAGCCCAAGGGCCACACATCATGAGACGGAACGAACTCGATTACTTCCTGTCGACCCTGCTCGACTACGACAAGAACGTCTCCGACATCATCATCACCGCGGGCCGTCCCCTGCAGGTGGAGGTCAGCGGGCAGCTTCACTCGGTGCCCACCAACCCGATGATCGAGAAGCTCACCCCGTTCCAGACGGAGATGATGGCGCTGAACCTCATCGGGGGAAGCCGGCGGCTGACGGAGGATGTCCTCAAGAGCGGCTCCTGCGACACCTCCTACACCCTGGGGGACAGGGCCCGTTTCCGGGTGAATGTTTTCTCGCAGCGGGGATGCCTCTCCGTGGTTCTCCGGAAGCTCAACGCCGAGATCCCCCCGTTCCAGTCGCTCAGCCTCCCGGACGTCATGCTCGGGGCCATCCGGGAGAAGACCGGGCTGGTGCTGGTCACCGGGGCCACCGGATCGGGCAAGACCACCACGCTCGCCTCCCTCATCAACGAGATGAACGGCGAGCTACCGATCCACGTGATCACCCTCGAGGATCCGGTTGAGTTCATCTACGAGCAGAAGCTCGCGACGATCAACCAGCGGGAGCTCGGAACGGATTTTGACACCTTTTCCAGCGGCCTCCGTGCCGCCCTGCGCCAGGCCCCCAAGGTGATTCTGGTGGGGGAAATGCGCGACCGGGCCACGGTTGAGATCGCCCTCAGCGCGGCGGAGACCGGCCACCTGGTCTTCAGCACGCTCCACACGATCGATGCCGGACAGAGCCTGAACCGCATCCTGGGCATGTTCGACCAGGAGGAACAGGAGCAGGTGCGCATCCGGCTGGCCGACACCCTCCGGTGGGTCATCAGCCAGCGGCTCATCCCGAAGGTGGGAGGGGGACGTTTCCCGCTCGTCGAGGTGATGGGCTCCAACCTCCGCACCAAGGAGAGCATTCTCCTGGGTGAGAGCGAGGGGAAGACCTTCTACGAGATCATCGAGGCGAGCAACACCTACGGGTGGCGGACCTTTGACATGTCGGCCCTCGATGCCTACAAGGCGGGGGTCATCACGGAGGAAACGGCCATCGCGTACTGCAGCAAGCGGGGCCATGTGTCGCGCGGGATCGACCTCATCAAGAAGGCCCGCGGTGAATCGATCAACAAGAGCAGCGACCTGCGGATGGCTGCCGGCGAGACCGAACGGCAGGGGAAGACCCCGCCGGGGCTGCCGGGCAGCCTGAAACTGAGGATGTAGCACCCATGTCCCTGGAATTCGATTTCATCACGACGACCGATCGCCCCGCCCTGGTGGGCACCACCACCCCGGCGGTCACCGATGCCATGCAGGCCGCCCTGGCCCAGCTCGGCTACAAGGTCCACATGGCCCAGAACCACGGGGAGTTCCTCCACCGGTACACGCAGGTGCCGTATCAGATGGTCGTGGTTGAGGAAACCTTTGCGGGGAGCACCCTGGAGTCGAACGAGAGCCTTCAGAACATCCAGCCGATGCTCATGGTGCACCGGCGGCACTCGGTGTTCGTCCTCGTCGGGGCCTCCTTCGCGACATTCAATCCCCTGCAGGCGTTCCAGTACGGCGTCCACGCCGTGCTGAATCCGAGCGAGCTCTTCCTCGCCCAGCAGCTTCTCGAGAAGGCGGCCGCGGACAACGATCTCTTCCTGCACACCTACCGGGACAACCTGCGCCGGCTCGGTTGACAACGTGGGGCGGCACCCCGCCGCCCCGGCCGCTCAGGCCATCGAGGCCCGGGCGAGCTGATGAGCCTGATGCCAGTGATCAATCGCAGCCCGAAGGCGATCGCTCGCCTGGTCAAATTCCTGCTTGAGAGCCGCCACCCGCTGACGCGAGGCGGCCAGCTTCTGCTCCATCGCCCGGCCGTACTCCGCCTTCTTGGCCTCCCAGACCTGGGTGGCATGCTGTAGCTGTTCGTGGGCGGTGTGGAGCCGCACCCGCACCTGCTCGGCCAGGGTGATGGAGCGGTTCTGGAGGGTCTCGTCGAGCTGCCGCTGCTTCTCCGCGACTTCCGCCAGCAGGATCCTCTCGGCCGGAACCCGGCGAAGCCCCCGCACCAACCCCAGCTTGTTGAGGCACCAGATCGACCACTTCGTGGGATCAAACTGCCACGGCTTCACCCCGTTCCGGTAGTCGTGCTGAAACTCGTGGTGAAAGTTGTGGTATCCCTCGCCGAAGGTGAAGAACGCCATGATCGCGCTGTCGCGGGCCGTGCACCGGCTCGAGTACGGACGCGACCCGAGGGTGTGACAGAGCGAGTTGATGAAAAAGGTCATGTGCTGGACGCAGACCACGCGGGCCACGCCGGCCAGCAGGAACGCCCCCAGGGCCTCGCTCACCCCGCCCCACGCATAGCCGATGAGGGCCGGGAGAATGAAGCTCGCGAAGATGGCGATCGAGACGTAGTTCCGGTGCTGCCACATCACCAGGGAATCCTTCTCAAGGTCGGGCACATTGTCGATCGGAGGCTCCGGAGCGAGCTTGAACATCACCCACCCCATGTGGGCGTGGAAGAACCCGCGATTGATATTGTACGGATCATCCTCATGGTCCACATACTTGTGGTGCCGACGGTGATCCGCCGACCAGACATACGCCGAGTTCTCGAACGCCCCCGCGCCGAAGAAAAGCGTGCCGAACCGGACCGGCCAGCTCGCCTTGAAGGACATGTGCGAAAAGAGCCGGTGGTAGCCGAGGGTGATGCTGAGCCCCGTGGCGATGAAAAAGCCGACGAACAGCAGCCCCTGAAAGAGGCTCAGCCCGTGGGTCCAGAGATACCAGGGAACGACGGTGAGCGTCAGGAGCAGGGTCGCAATCAGGAAGCTGCTATTCTTCCAACTCACTGCATGCCAGGGAATCCGGGGAAACAAACGTGTCATCTCAATTTTGAATTCGGTCGTTTAGCAACAAGCACTTGGGGCAATCCCACCCGCCTGCTCCCGCCAGCATAGCCCCTCCGGCACGGGCGGCAAGGCGACGGGCCGCGCAAGACGGGATGACGTTCGCAGAAACCACCTGCATGACAAGAGCTTTTTCCGGATTGGATTGGCAACCTGCAACCGGAAATTGCTGCTCAAAACATGCTCTTCCCCGCGCCGAATCGAGCCTGTCGAACGCGGTTCCCCCACCCTGCCCCGCGGGCGCCGCCGGGTCGCCGGGCGCCTGATTCACTTGCCATCGGTTTCCCCCCCCCGATAGCCTGTCGGGACCTGATGTCCAACAGCCGGCCAGAGACCCTCTTCTACAAGAAATCAAACTTCGTGGCCCACCTCCCGGTGTCGCATCGCTACACGGCGGCCCACTCCTGGGCAGCCCCGACCCCTGGAGGCACGTGGCGCGTCGGCCTGACCAAGTTTGCCACGCGAATGCTGGGGGAGCTGGTCGACCACGGATTCGAGCCCGCGTCAGAGGCCCCCGTGGAGGTCGGCCAGATCATCGGCTGGGTGGAAGGGTTCAAGGCGATCTCCGACCTGTACTGCATCGTCCGCGGCCAGTTCGTGGGGGGAAACCCCCTCCTCCGTGACCATCTGGAGCTTCTCGGCCGGGAGCCGTTCGGATCCGGGTGGCTCTACGAGGTGCGGGGGGAGCCGGACTCCGGCTGCATGGACGTGCATGCCTACGTCCAGCTTCTCGACAAGACGATTGACAGGATTCTCGAAAAGCAGTCGGGTGACCCATCCGTATGACCCCCCAGCCACGGCCCTCCGACGCCACCCCGTCCCCCGCCCGCTACATCATGATCGGCGGCTTCCTGGGAGCCGGCAAAACCACCGCTGTCTCACGCCTCGCCCAGCACCTCCGGGCCAGGGGGGACCGGGTCGGACTGATCACGAACGACCAGGGGAGCCACCTCGTCGACACCGCGATGCTCGCCTCCCGTGGGTTCCCGGTCGAGGAGATCGCAGGCGGATGCTTCTGCTGCCGCTTCAACAGCCTGACCGAGGCCGCGAGAAAGCTCTCTGAGGCGACCCGCCCGGAGGTCTTCGTCGCCGAGCCCGTCGGGAGCTGCACGGATCTGGTGGCGACCGTCACCTACCCGCTTCGGCGCCTCTACGGTGACCGGTTCACGATCGCCCCCCTGAGCGTCCTGATCGACCCGGTCCGCGCGCTCCGGCTCTTCGGGCTCGAGCCCGGAGGCCGGTTTACCGAAAAGGTCGCCTACATCTACCGCAAGCAGCTGGAGGAGGCCGATCTGCTGGTCATCAACAAGGTCGACCTCCTCGAGGCCCCACGACGGGAGGCGCTTCTCCGCCGGCTCGGTGAGGAGTTCCCCGGAAAGAAGATCCTCGAGATCTCGGCCCGGGAGGGCACCGGGCTCGAGGCCTGGTTCAACGAGATCACCTCCGGCACCCAGTCGGTGCACCCCTCGATGTCGGTCGACTACGACGTTTACGCCGAGGGGGAAGCTCTCCTCGGGTGGCTCAACGCGACCCTCCGGCTGCGCTCGCCGGAGCCGTTCGACGGAAACCAGGTCCTGCGCGACTTCGCAGCAGGGATCCAGGGTCGCCTCGCGCCGGACGGGGTTGAGATCGCCCACCTCAAGATGACCCTCGACGCCGAGGATGGCCTGGGGGATCTGGCGGTGCTGAACCTCGTGCGCAGCGACTACATCGCCGAGCTCTCCCAATCCGCCTCCGAGCCGATGGGCGCGGCAGAGCTCGTGGTCAACCTGCGGGCCGAGGGGGCACCGGGGCTCCTGGAGGCCGCGGTTCGCGAGGCGGCCGCGCGGCTCCCCGCCCCGATCCAGAGCGTGACCGAGCACCTGGAGCACTTCCGCCCCGGGCGCCCCGTCCCCACACACCGCATTCCGTAATCCCCCGGCCCACCCGCCGGCCGCGGCTGCCGCCCGCTCACGGCTTCTCGACGAACCCGTGGTACATCCCCAGGTAATAGGGGAGCAGGAACACCGTTCCCGACCCCAGCATCTGGCCTGCTCCCGGGTAGTCGAGGTCCCACGGATCCGTGTTCCAATGGTTGAAGTGGCGGTTCTCCACCTCGATCACCTTTCCATTGGGGCGGTGCCCGCGCGGGGTTCGTTCCGCCTGATACAGGTCCCTTACCCCGACGCGTCCCAAGGGTTGGATGTCAATCCGATGGCTGTTCCGCTGGGGCCAGTCGAGCCGGTCCAGGGGGAACCCGTAAAGCGTCGCCATGGAATCCTCCCGCCACCCGGCCCAGGGGCTGACATCGAACCGGCCAAACGGATTGGAGGCGGTCTGGCCGAGGCTGTGCGCCGCGAGAATGAAATTGAAGAGCGGGTTCATCTCCGGAGCTTCATCGGCCCAGTAGTTGAAGCACGAGTAGAGGATCATCCCCCGGAGGATGGGATCCTTGGAGTACCGGAGCAGGGCGTAGTAGTCCATGAACGCCATCTCGTCGTCCGACTGGTTGCCCGACCCGGGGCCGTGGGCGAGCTTCGGGTACATGGCGTTGTGGGCGTACCCGTGCTTCTCCACCAGGTCGCGCACCGCATCCCCGTAGCGCCGCTCCCCGGTGACGGCCTCCGCCACGGTGAGATAGGCCAGGATGCTCAGGGAGTTCAGCCCCCGTTCGGGCCACCAGTTCGGGCTGCGATTCAGGAACTGGGGACCGTAGACCCCCCACCGCGTCGGGGTGCCGTCGTGATCCACCAGCGTGAGGTCATGCGTCAGGAGATGATCGGTGATATCCCGCACGACCTCCCGCACCCGCTCCCGCTCGGCATCGGTTTCGGCGCAGAACTCGTGGTACAGGCCGTAGAAGAAGAAGTGCCCATCGAGCTCATCCGAGCTCGTGTCGCTTTTCCAATACCACTTGCCGTCGGCGCTCTTCGGCCAGCGCGGCTCATACACCTTCCAAAGGCGGTCGTGCGCCTGGGAGCGTCGGTCCGACTCCAGGCCCCCCGCATTGGGGTCGGGAAGATCCACACGGCGGATGGATCGGGCGATGAATCCCTTGGGCGGCGCGTGCGGCCCGCCCTGGGTGACTTTCTGCAGGAACCGGAGCGCCTCGAACGCCTGCTGCGCGCGCCGCTTGGCACCAGGGTCCTTGGTGGCCGCGTACGCAAAACACTCCCCCGCCCCGTACATCGAGGTCCAGAGCCCGTCGTTGTCGCTGTCATCGGGATCGGCCGACGCCCGGTCGGCAACTTTCCTCAGCCGGGCCTCGGAGACATACCCATACGGGGTCCGCTTCACGTAACGCTCGATCTCCGATTCGTAGAGCGCGGCCTTCTCCGCGAGCGTCATGGCCTGGCGGTCGATCACGCCGAGGCCAGCCGCCGTGGCCACCCAGGCCGCGCCGCGCCCGGTGACCGCCACCTGACGGACGTCATCCGATGGGAGCCACCGGGGACCCTGTCGATAATGCCACTCACGACCGTCGAACCGGATCACCCCGAGGTGCGTCGACATCCAGACCTCCCCGCCTGGGCCCGCGGCGGCCCATGTAAAATCGTTATACGGAAGCCCGTCGCGCCCCTCGTGGAACCGCCACCCGGCGGAGGTCCTGCAGGCGGCACCGGCGCGGCACAGCACCCAGAGCTGCCCCCCGGAATCGAACACCACGCCCCTGACATCCCGCGACGCCCAGTCGCGTCCGGCCGGATCCACCACCTCTATCCGCTCCCAAGCCCCCCCGGCCGGCCCCTGCCGGAAAAGCCCCCCCTGGGTTGCAAGATGAATCCCCCCCTCCGGAGCCAGGGCCGCCTGGGCGACCGGATGTCGTCCCGCCCACCCAAGCGGGGTCGTGCGCCCTCCGTCGACCCGCTCGACCTCGCGGCCGGTCACCACCCAGGAATCGCCGCCACGCCGGATCACCTGCAGCACGCCGGCCCACGGCACCGACACCCGGGTCGGTGCCCCGCCCCCGGCCGCAGGAACGAGGAACTCCCCCGCCTCACGACAGAGATGATCCTCCGGCAGGGACCAGGCGCCGGCCTGCCAGAAACCCCATCGCCCCCCGGCAAAACACCGGGGGATGCCATCCGCGCCGATCTCCACCAACTGGATCGAGTCCGCAGGCAGCCCGTTCGTCACCCCATGCCGGTGGGCGACTTCCTGGTCGAAGCGCTGCGGGATCGGGCGGGGCGCGTCGGCCCCGGGAGAACACGGGACGAGGGCAAGGAGCAGGACTCCAAGACGGAGGACCATCGGACACGGGGGTGCAATCACCCGGGAACTCTGACGGGTCGACGCACGGCGCGCAACCCCTCGGGCATTTTCTCTACGACCGGGTAACAATCTTTTTGAGGCAACTGGCCCCGGGCCGCCGGCGCCAATTCCCTCTTGGCTGCGTGGCAACCCTCTCGCTAGGCTCCGCCCGCATGAGCTCACTTCCGTTTGGCAACCTGGCCCCCTACGCGCCCCGCACCTTCGTCCCGAAGTCCATCGACCTCGGTGACTGGGAGGCGATCGCCCCGTTGTTCGACACGCTGGAGGCGCGGGCCGGCACCCTGGCCACAGCCCCCGACCTTGAGCGATGGATCCTCGACTGGAGCGAGCTGAGCGCAGCCATCGACGAGGAGTCCGCCCGCCGGCACATCGCGATGACCTGCCACACCGAGGATGCCGCCATCGAGAAGGCCTACCTCCACTTCGTCGAGGCGGTGGAGCCGGAGCTCAAGCCGCGCCAGCACAAACTCTGCGAGCTCTACCTCCATCATCCCCTCCGGTCAGAGCTCTCGAAGGCCCGCTACGAGGTCTTCGACCGCGACACGGCCCTCCGCGTGGAGCTCTTCCGGCAGGAGAACATCCCTCTCGAGACGGAGGAGTCGAAGCTCGGCCAGCAGTTCCAGAAGCTCAGCGGCTCGCTCACCGTGCAGTTTCAAGGCAGGGAGCGGACCCTCCCCCAGATGGCCCCGTTCCTCGAGGAGCAGGACCGGGCGGTGCGCCAGGAGGCGTGGGAGCTGGTCGCCGCCCGCCGACTCCGGGAGGTCGAGGGTTTTGAAACCCAGTTCGAGGGGCTCCTGGCCCTCCGCGAGACGATGGCCCGCAACGCCGGGTTTTCCAACTACCGCGATTACGCGTTCCGGCTTCGGGGTCGATTCGACTACACCCCCGCCCATTGCACGGCATTTCATGATGCGGTCGAGGCCGAGGTGATGCCGGTGCTGCGGGAGCTCCAGGCCCGGCGTCGCGACCAGCTCAAGGTCCCGAGCCTCCGGCCATGGGATCTCGCCGTCGACCCGTCCAACCGGCCCCCGCTGCGCCCCTTCCAGGAGGTCGACCGCCTGGTCTCCTCCTCGCAGCGAATCTTCGACCATCTCTCCCCTGTTCTCTCCCAGGGGTTCCGTCTCATGCAGGACCGGAAGCTCCTCGACCTCCAGAACCGCAAGGGGAAAGCCCCCGGCGGCTACCAGAGCACCCTGTCCGAAGCGCGCCTGCCGTTCATCTTCATGAACGCCGTGGGGGTGCAGCGCGACGTCGAGACCATGCTCCACGAGGCCGGGCACGCGTTTCATGCCCTGGCGACCCAAAAGGAGGAACTCTACGGGTACCGCGGGGCACCGATCGAGTTCTGCGAGGTCGCCTCCATGAGCATGGAACTCCTGGGCAACGAGTACCTGGAGGAGTTCTACACCGCGGCGGATGCCCAGCGGGCCCGGCGCGATCACCTGGAAGGGATCCTCAAGATCCTCCCCTGGATCGCCACCGTTGATGCCTTCCAACACTGGATCTACACCCACCCCGGGCACTCGCGGGCCGAGCGAACGGCCGCCTGGGTCGGCCTGATGGGGCGGTTTGGGGATGCCGTCGACTGGACGGGCCATGAGACCGTGCGGGCGAATCTCTGGCACCGACAGCTTCACATCTTCCTATACCCCTTCTACTACATCGAGTACGGGATCGCCCAGCTCGGGGCGCTGCAGGTCTGGGCCAACTCGAAACAGGACAAGCCGGGGGCCCTCGCGGCCTACCTGCGCGGCCTGGCCCTCGGGGGATCGCGCCCCCTGCCGGAGCTGTTCAGCTCTGCCGGATGCCGATTCGACTTCAGCCGGCAGACGATCGCCCCGCTGGTCCAGCTCGTGAGAAACGAGATGGCCAAGCTTGCCTAGCCGCCCAAGCGCCCGGCAAGGGTCACCGCCGGCGGGCGGGGGTGGGCCCGGGAATCACCGGGTGATTCCCCGCTCCTTGAGCCAGAAGGCAAGATCCCGTGTCCAGGCATGGGCGTGCTCAAACGGGGCCTTGTCGCGAAGCCCGATTCCATGAGGCCCGTTCTGATAGATGTGAAGGTCGAACGGGACGCCGTTTTTCTGGAGCGCGGCAGCGAAGAGCATTGAGTTTTCCACCTTCACGGCCTTGTCCTCCCACGTGTGCCAGACGAAGCAGGGAGGGGTCTGCGGGGTGACCTGAAGCTCGTTCGACATCAGCTGCACGAGTTCCGGCGAGGGATCGGCCCCGAGGAGGTTGTTCTTCGATCCCTGATGAGTCACCTCCCCCATGCTGATGACCGCGTAGCAGAGGATGCCGAAGTCGGGGCGGCTGCTTTCCTTCTCCACGGGATCGGGGGCGGAGGGTTCCCCGGCCGAGAAGTGGGTCACGAGGGACGAGGCAAGGTGCCCCCCGGCGGAGGAGCCCATGATCCCCACCCGCTTCGGATCGACATGATACTCGGCCGCGTGCGACCGCACCCACCGGACCGCGCGGGCTGCATCCTCGAGCATCCTCGGATGCCGGTAGCCGTGGGATCCGAGCCGGTACTTCAGGACGAACGCCGCCACCCCCTGCTGGTTGAGCCACAAGGCATAGTCCTTCCCCTCGTGTCCGGCCAGCCCCCCGTAGCCCCCCCCGGGACAGACGACCACCGCACCGACGGGCCCGGCCGCGATCGCCGCGGGAGAGGCAGGGAACGGCGTGACCGAGGGCCGATCGTGGTCCTCCGTGCCCCGTGCCCCGGGGGCGCCTGCAGGCCAGAGGTAAATCTGGGGTGCGTCGGCCTCGGCGGCCGGGAGCGAAAGACTTAGGAGCAGGGTGAGGAGGAGGCAGAGCCGGGAGGCGTTCATGCGCGAGACATTACGAGGGGAACGTTGGATCTCAATGGAAAAAGCGGCAGGGGCCGCGGGACTTGCCGGCTCATTCCCGAACGAAACTTTTGCCTCCCGCGCGCGTATCCTCTATACGGGCGGCAGGCATGGGTGGCGGTCCAAAAGAGTGTTGGCGGAACCCGTTGCTTGGTGCGATATTGCGGCACACGCAGCACCTGCAACGGCTGAGCCTGGCCGTCGAGACGACAAAACGGCACCGGACGGAATATGAAGATTCATTCGAAGAGCGGTTTTACGCTGGTGGAGATCATGATCGTCGTGGCGATCATCGGTGTGCTGGCCGCCATTGCGATCCCCAACCTGGTCAAGGCGCGCAAGGACGCCCAGCGTGCGGCGTGCGTCCAGAACCTCCGCGCGATCGAGGGGGCCAAGGAAGTCTGGGCTCTCGACACCCGCAAGGGAGGGAACGAGGGGCCGCAGCCCACCGAGCTTTACGGTTCCGACAAGGCGATCAAGAGCGAGCCTCACTGCCCCGCAGGCGGCACCTACACCATCGGGACTATGGACAGCAAGCCGACCTGCTCCGTCACCGACCACGTCCTCCCGAACTAGGACGACACGCCGCCGCCAGGCCGCAGGTGGACAAATGGGTTGAACCTCCCTCGTCGGGCATGGATGCAGGCGCACCCACCGCAACCGGTCGGAACTCGGGAGGCCAGAGCGCATGAACCGGCGAAGGTTCGTCGCCTCCGCAGCGACCGCCGGAGCGGGGATCCTGATCCTCCCCTGCCCGACCTCGGCCCGTTCCCTGTTTGAGCGGAGGATCCGCGACGCCGGAAACCACCTTCTTCACGCCGACCTCGTCATCCTCGGCGGCGGACTCGGGGGGTGCGCGGCGGCGCTCGCGGCGTGCCGGGCCGGACTCCGGGTGATCCTCACCGAGGAGACCGACTGGATCGGAGGCCAGCTGACCCAACAGGGAGTCCCCCCCGACGAAAGCCGATGGATTGAGACCCACGGCTGCACCGCCAGCTACCGGGCCTTGCGGGACGGGATCCGGGACCACTACCGGCGCCACTCCCGGCTCCTTCCGGAAGTCGCCGCGCGCAAGGACCTCAATCCGGGCGACGGCTTCGTCTCCCGGCTCTGCGCGGAGCCCCGCGTCGCCCTGGCCCAGCTCGAGTCGATGCTCCTCCCTTACCAGGCGGCCGGTACCCTCCATCTCCTCCGGGAGCACCAGGTCGTTGCCGCCCAGACAGGCCGGGACTCGATCGAGGCCGTCCAATGCCGGAGCTCGCGCACGGGCAACCGGATTGAACTTCGTGCCCCCTGGTTCATCGATGCCACCGAGCTCGGGGATCTTCTCCCGCTTGCCGGGGTCGAGCATGTGACCGGGGCGGAGAGCCGACGCGAGCACGGGGAGCTGCACGCCCCCGAGCGCGCGGAGCCGGCGAACCAGCAGGCCTTCACCCTCTGTTTTGCCATCGATCACGTCGCCGGCGAGGATCACACGATTTCCCCTCCCCCGGGCTACCGGTTCTGGCGCGACTACGTCCCCAAGCTCCGTCCCCCCTGGAGCGGACCGCTCCTCAGTCTCACCACCTCGCACCCCCAGACCCTGAAACCCCGCCCCATGGGATTCAGCCCCATCTCGGAGGAGACCGGGAGCGCCCCCAACCTCTGGCGCTACCGGAGGATCGCGCGGCAGGCGAACAACGCACCCGGGGCCTACCCCGGGGACATCACGGTGGTGAACTGGCCGCAGAACGACTACTGGCTCGGCAACCTCGTCGGGGTTCCTGAGGGGGAGGCCCATCGCCACGTGCGGCGCGCTCGCGAGCTCAGCCTCTCGCTTCTCTACTGGCTCCAGACCGAGGCCCCCCGCCCCGACGGCGGCACAGGGTGGCGCGGGCTCCGGCTCCGGGGCGACGTGATGGGGAGCGAGGATGGGATGGCCAAGTATCCGTACATCCGCGAATCCCGGAGGATCCGCGCGCTCTTCACCGTCACCGAACTCCACTGCGGGCGGCAGGCCCGGGCGGCGTTGACGGGCCGGCCCGAAGGGGCCGTGCGGGCCGAGGCCTACGCCGACAGCGTCGGCATCGGGCACTATAACATCGACCTTCACCCCTCAAGCCTGGGGGATAATTACGTCGACGTGCCGTCGCTCCCGTTCCAGATCCCCCTCGGGGCCCTGATCCCGGTTCGGGTGAGCAACCTCCTGCCTGCCTGCAAGAACCTGGGCACCACCCACGTGACCAATGGCTGCTACCGCCTCCACCCCGTGGAATGGAACATCGGCGAGGCCGCGGGCGCGCTGGTGGCTTTCGCCCTCCGGAGGAAGGTCACGCCTCGCGCGGTCCGCGAGACCCCCTCCCTTCTGGCCGAATTCCAGAGCTCGCTCCGCGATCAGGGATTCGAGCTCGAGTGGCGCGAGCTGAGTTAGTCCGCCAGGCTGCCCTCACCTGCGCGGTCCCCGCCCGGCTTCAACCACCGAGGGACCAGGGGCTGTCTGGTCACGAACGCGCGGTCCCTCTGCTCTGCGTCCCCGCGTTCCCAACGGGAACAGCGCGAGTCGACCCCGGCCCAAGCCCGCTCCCCTGCCGGGCAGCGCTCCCGTGGGGGTCTCGCCCCGCCCCACCCGCTCCGTTTTCGCTCGCCCGGGGTTATTACCTCGTGCGATACCGCACACCACCAGATGCGCCACGATTCAATCATTCAACGGGTCCTGCCCCGGTTGCTCGCAACGAGTCCCACTGTCGCTGCGCTTGCCCTGGCAGGCCTCTTCATCTGGGAGGGGGCCGAGGCTGCCGACGCCGCTTCCAAGCCGAAACCGCCGCGGCCGCGGGTGCCGGCCATTCGGGTTGCGGCCGGTGCCCTGGATCGCCACGACTCGATCGTCTCCCTGGAACTCCCGGCAGGCTTGCACGAGGCGGTCTCCGTGAAGGGCCCGGATGGGAAACGCATCCCACTCCAGGTCGATCCCGAGGGCCATGGCTGGTTGATCGTCGAGTCGCTCCCGGCAGGATCGAATCGCGTCTACATCATCGACCCCCGGCCGAAGTCCCCGCCCCGCCACCCGGGCTGCGAGCTCGAGTTCGAGGAGGGGGAGCTTCAGTTCTCAATCCAGCGACAGCCGGTGATCACCTACCATCACGAACCGGGGAACCTCCCCCGCCCCGGGATTCAGCCGAGCTTCACCCGCGGTGCCTACCTGCACCCGGTCCTCACCCCTGGCGGGGTTGCCGTCACCGACGACTACGCCACCAACCACCTCCATCACCACGGGATCTGGTCCTCGTGGCCCCACACGCGATTCGAGGGGCGGGCTCCCGATTTCTGGAACATGGGCCAGGGGAAAGGAACCGTGATTCCGCTTTCTCTGGACTCCTTTTGGGAGGGGAACATCCAGGGGGGCTTCGTCTCGCGGATGCGATACTACGACCTGACCACCACCCCTCGACGGCTCGCACTGGAGGAGACGTGGCGTTTCCGGATCTATGCGGTCGGGGGGAAGACCCCGCGCTACAGGCTCTTCGATCTCGCGACCCACCAGGTCGCCTCCTCGCCAAGCCCACTCGAGCTGCTCGAATACCGTTACGGCGGACTCGGCGTACGGGGCCGCGAGGAATGGAACGGGGCCGCGAAGGCCGCATTCCTCACCTCGGAGGGGGAGACCAACCGGGTACGGGCCAACACGACCCGCGCCCGCTGGTGCACGATGGGTGGGGAGATTGACGGACGGTATGCCGGGATGGCGATCCTCTGTCATCCCGACAGCTTCCGTGCCCCGCAACCGATGCGCATCCACCCGGACGAGCCGTTCTTCTGCTACGCCCCCCCGCAGGCCGGCGATTTCACCATCGGCCAGAACGCCCCGTACGATGCCCAGTATCGGTTTGTCGTCTTCGACGGCCCGCCCGATCCCGCCCTGCTGAACCGCCTCTGGGAGGACTGGACCCACCCGGCTGAGGCGACGCTCGAGGCGCTCTGACGAACCGTGGCAGGAGGCCCTGTCACACCCACTCGGCCCCGTCTGCGGGTGCCACCACGGCTCCCAGTTCGACCACCGCCCGAAGGATCTTCTCCCTCTCGGGAGTGCCCTCCGGAATTGTGGTCCGCACCCAGCCCTCAACCCACTCCAGCTCCACGGTGTGGATCCCATCCCGGAACCACGCGGCGACAAGAGCTGTGTCGATACTCCGCATATGCCGGGTCCGGTCCTCGGGAGGCTGCGCTGCCAGCCAGCCCATCAAGCCCCGCAGGATGTCCAGCCAGAGCCCGAGTTCCTTGGCTGGGCACCCCGGGCGCGGCAGACGGTAGAGGCGAATGAGCAACTCCCCCCAACCCTTGTGGTCCCCCGCCACGTCCGGCCCCCAGAGCTCAAGAATCGGGCTGAGATCGGAATACTCGCTTCGCGTGAGCCCTCGCAACCACGCAAGCTCTGGAACGCGGAACGATGAGACCAACTCTCGCAGGAACCGGAACCCACCCCTCCGTTGGCCCCCGGCAGGCTGAGCCGATCCCCCCATCATGGGGCCCTCCGCAAGCGGGGTGCCTCCTCCAAGGTAGACCTGCTGCCGATCCTCCAGCGAATGCGCCGGGGGAGCGCCGCACAGCCTAAGGCTCCGCGCCGCACCGCCGGAGAACCTGACATGCTCGGCCGGTTGGAAAACCGATTCCGTGGCCACAACCACCTTTTCAGAGTCATCCCAGGCGATGAAGGCCGTCCCATCGCAGATCAGATTGCAGGCCTTCGCCCGCTGGATCGCCTCAGGCTTCTTCCCCTGGCGGAGGTCCCGCTGGATGCGTGTCCGCTCCCAGGCCAGGCGAACCGCTGCTGTTCCCGGCTCGAGGGTCGGGAGGCTGCAGGACCACACGCTCCCGTCCTCCCCTGTTCCCTGAAGGCGCACCCCACGGGCAACGCGCTCTCCCTCACCCTTGAGCAGCAGGGTGAGTGTATCCCCGCGCCGCAGCACCCCCTCGCGGAGATTCGCCTCCTCCCACCCGTCGACCGCAATCAGCCGGCTGACGAACGGAGGACCGAGCCTTCGGGCAACACGCCGCATGAGCCCGCTCCAATCATCCATGGGATTCGTCTGATGCCACGTTCCCCCGCTTTGCCCGGCCAACCCCTGCAGGAGGGCATCGTTGGGAGTGAACCCGATGCCGATCATGTGCACCGCCACCCCGGGGGCTTGTCGAAGTGCGCCCAGCAATGCGGCCTCGTTCCCCACCATGCCATCGGTCAGGATGACAAGCTCCGTGCGTCGCCCGCAGGAATGGACCTTCATCGCCTTGAAGGCGTGGAGCACCGCGGGAAGCAGCTCGGTCCCACCCGAAGCTCCCAGCCCCCCGAGAGCGGCCAATCCGGGGTCCCGGGCCAGAACCTCAGCCTCCACGGGAGCCTCGGCATAGTCCCTGCATTGATCATCGAAGAGGGTGATCCAAACCCGGTCTCGCGGTTGAACCGAACGCACGAAGTCTCCCAGCGCCTCGACAGCCTTCTCCCAAACCAATCCCGCCATGCTCCCGGAATGGTCCAGGAGGAAGTAATAGTCCGTCGGCTCGCGCGGAACAGCCGCCGCTCCCCCGGGCGTCGTGACCTGCACCATCGCGTAGCTCTGCCCGCCCGCCTCCCAACCCCAACCGGCCACCGATACCTCCTCCGGTGCCCGCTCCGTCCAGCGAATGACAAGATCACGGTCGGGCACGGTTTCCCCGAGCGCGAGCGACACCTCGAACCCACGGCCTGCACGGCGCAACACAATCGCATGGCTCGGCGAGGAGAGATCCACCAATCCGCACCCGCCGGGATCCACGCTTCCCGAGAGGTGAACCCTGGCGCCATCGGGACTCCCCCGGTCCAGCCGGGGCGGGCTGATCCGTGAAGCATCCGGCACCTGGGCCGTGTCATCGCTGACGCCCTTGCCTTTGGGGGGGCGCAGCAGCGGACTCCCCGGGATGTACCGCTCCCCGGGGCAGAACGGGATGTGGAACGACCTCCAGTCCCCCAGGGACTGCACCGTCTGGAAATACCGAAGGCGGATCAGAACCGTGTCCCCCGTCTGCAGGTTCCCGAGCGAGAGGGTGAACAGGTTCTCGCGCTCCATCTCCACCAGCGCCGTCCGATGCCCCGCCCGCTTCTGTTCCGCCACCAACCGGCGAGCCTCCCCCTGCTCTTCCACCACCGCGCGAATCACCCGGCCATTCACATGCATCTCGCACTGGTAGACCGCAGCCCCGGCGGGAAGTGGGAAATTGTAGAGGCAGTCCAGGGCCCGGGGGTCTGTCTGCACAAACAGCTGGTCGAGGCAGACATCAAGAAGGGCCCCCTCGACCCGGAAGTCGCACTGGATCGATTCCAGCGGAAGCTGAATGCAGGTCGACTCAAGCCAGCCGATCAATCCGAACCGCTCCCGCCGTTGCATGGGAAAAGGGTCGCTCATAACAATTGGCCGTTACAGGGTGTTGGTGGTTCGCCGCGTTGATAAAAAAGGATGTGACTCATCGTTCCCCCGCTTCCGCAGGAGCAGGATGCCCGCCGGGGTTCAGCAACCGGAGCACCTCGCGCCGGATCTCCGATGGGATGGGACGACCGCGACGTGAGATGAGCAGGAAGTCGTCATCCAGCGGAAGGACGGCCCACGACTCCCCACCGGTCGCGGGCACCATCCCCTGGCCGCGCGTCGCCTGACGCTCCGCCAACGCAAGCCGCTCCATCTGGCGCAGATCCTCAATCCCCCGCCCATAGAGCAAGCTTCGGATCCGACTCAACGGCAACCCCTCGGCCTGCAGCATCCGGATTCCCATCAATTGCAACCGATGCTTCTCGCCATACCCCTTCCCGCCTCCGACCGACGGAGGGTCGATCAGCCCGAGGGTGCGGTAATACCGAAGACTCCGCTCGTTCAGCACTTCGCCCGCCTGCCCGTTCACCGGCACAACACCATGCCGCGCACACCAGGCATTCACCTGGTCGGCCAGCTCCCGCAAACTCACACCATCCAGCATGAGCGCACAGTAACAGTGAACAGTGTTACTGTCAATATGCAGGCTGGGGGATTTTGAAGCACCGGGGGCCCAACCGGCTTCGGTATCACGCCGGTGTTGATCGACGGTAGGGGGATGGGAGAGGTTCGCTGAAGAGTGTGATGTCGGATTTCGGCGGTGGGCGGCGATAGTAGTCTCAAATGAAGGTGTCGAATGAGCGCTGACGACTCGGAACTCCTTGAGCGGTTTCGCTCTGCAGGATGCGAGGAGATGGCGGACCTGTTTGGCGGGGAGGCCGGGCTTGCAGCCCAAAGGCTGCGTGCCTTTGAGCTCGTTCCAACAGGCGTGGCACCCGGCGCACCGGTGCCCCCTGGGACTCTGCTCCTCCGGGAACGGACCCCCCGTTAACTCGCCTCCGGAGAGCGCCGACAGATCCACGGCTTTGCAGACGGCCACGCCGAGGATCGGGCCCTCCCGTGACCCCCGCCCGCACACGCCGGCCAGAAAGGGCCGGTTTCAGAGCCGAACCGGCTTCCAGTGGACAAATCTTGGTCTGAGGAGGGCTGTTAGAAGCAACTGAATGCAAGTGGTTCTTCAAGGAGGGGCCGCGTAGAAACCCGGCCTCCGCTGTGCGTGAATTGCACAGTTCCATACCCGGGACATCTCTGATAGGGTGGCCGGTATGCGTGGCACCCTATCGGCTTTGTACCCCTCGGGTAGGGGCTACGTACTGGTAGGGACCCGTGGGGCAGGAACCCGTTTCCGGAGCAGGCTGGTGATCGGAATACTCTTGGCGGGATGGAGTGCCTGGCCAACGCGACTTCAGGCCCAATCCACCCTGGATCCGACGATTCTCCGAACCGGCGCGGGCGGAGTCCTCGTGACGGCCAGCACGCCGATCCCGTACGATGCCGGCGGCTCCGGGCCGGTGACTGTGGATTTCGACGTCGCGTTCACGACCTCAGAGCAATTCGATTCCGGGGCATTCTTCGATTCCCTGACCATCAGCCTCGAGTCGCCCGTCGGCGGGGAGGTCTGGTTTCTCCTCACCGCAGACGCCAGCGGGGTCGTCTGGTCTCCTCCGACCCCGGGAGGGATCTCCGCGAGCGCATCGCTCATCACCCGCACCGCGATTCCGTTTCCAAGCCTCACCCCGGCATTCGCCCTCCAGACCGCGTTCCACGTCTCGGCACAGCTTCCGCCGGAGCTTGCCGGCCGCCGCTTGACGGCCGAGATCGAGCTTTTCGACAACCAGGATCCGATCCCGTCGGCCGGCTGGTTCCTGCCATCGCCGGTGCCCGAGCCCTCGACCGCCTCCCTGCTCCTGGTCCTCAGCTGCGCTTTGGGGGGGCTCGTCCGGAGGGATAGAAGATGAGGCGGCCCCCTCCACCCTCTCCGGCTCCGCCGGGCGCCACCGGGCTGCGGCTCCTTCTCGCGCTCCTGATCTCGTGGGTGGCGACCGATCGATCGGCGGGGAGCGCCGCCACGTTCCCCCTCTCCGGCACCTCCCTGGTGCTGAGCGAGGTGACCAATGCGGAGGCGGCGGTCTTCCTCCAATCGATGCGGTTCAGCAAGCCGGCTCAGGCTTGGACCGTCGACATCTCGATCAGCAACCGCTCTGCGCGCCCGTTCCAGGGCCCTGTGGTTCTGAGGATCGATGCCTTCACCGGCACCACCGGCCCGCTGCGACCCGACGGTCTGGATGCCACGGGGCTTCCCTTTTTTGATTTCACCCCGGTGCTCACCGGCGGCGCGCTCCCCGCGGGAGCCGTGACCCCGGTCCGGAGCATCAGCCTGGGGGTGGCGGCCGGGGTCCCTGCCCTGACCACGCGGGTTTTCGAGCGGACTCAGCCTGGGGCCGGCATCGGTGCGGCCCTCGTGGCGTCGCTCAATGAGGTGGGCCAACCCCTGCCGGGAGTCGAGGTGACCGAGGCCGGCGGAGGTGCCCCCCAATCCACCGACCCGGAGTTTGGCCTCGCCACACTGAGCGGTCCGGAGGGGCCTCACACCTGGCGATTCGCGCTCCCCGGATTTCTCCCCGCCTGGCGGAACGGCCTGCTGCGGCCCGGCGAGGTCACCCTACTACCCTCCCCGCGCCTCACCCCGAGAGGGACCAACACGGCGACCTTCACCCCGTTCGGGGCGGGTGAGCTGACCGATCCCGGCCGCTCCCTCACGCTGCGGTTTCCCGCTGCGGCATTCCCGGGAGAGACGGCCGCAACCCTGACCCCCCTGACCGCGCAGACACTCCCCGCCCCCCTGCCGCGCGGGTGGAGCCCGGTGCAGGGGTTCTGGGTGGAACTCCCCCGCACCCCCTCGCTGCCCGGCTCCCTGGTCGCCAGCCCTTGGGCCTCAATTTCAAAAGCGGAGTCGGTGACCGTCGCCCGCTGGAACGAGGAGCACCTCGCCTGGGAGGCAACCCAGACCCTGCCGGGTAACGGGACCAACCCCCTCTTGCTCGCGATCCCGGGTCCGGGGGCCTACACCCTCGCTCTGCCAGACCCCTCTCCGTTCAGCCCCCAACAAGACCCTGTGGTGGGGAGCGCGCTTCCTGGGATCACCCCCCCGGACCCGGTGCCATCCCTGCTCTCTGCCACCGGAGTTGTGCTCCCCGCGTCGAGCCCCGCAAGCCGGGTCGCCGCAGAGGTGACCGCCACGGCCACCGTGACCCTCCGGGGTCCCGCCTCCGGCCTGGCCAGCGGGTTCATCCTCCGGGGAGCAGTTCGGGAGTCCTACCGGATGCGCGACGGCACCACACGGCTCACCCCTGCATACGACAACTTCCTGACACTCTACCAGAGGCCGGGCGACGCCGAGCTCTCCACCCTCCAAGGGGAGTTCCCCATGCGGCCGCTGCTCCTGCTGGGGAGCGAGGAACTCGAGACCGGCCTGGTGCATATCGACGTCGTGACCCCTCCGCTGTTTGGCGGCGGGCTCATCAGCACCAACGGCGGGGGGGCGGCCGGGGATGGGGTCCGCGTGATCGCGGGGGCGGGAGATTTTCCCACGCTGCAGGCGGTGGAGATCCGGGGCCTCTCCCAGACGAACTTTGCGGGATTTTCGACCAATGGGGTGGAGTTACTGGAGGCCTTTGAGCTCCTCTCGGGGGTAACCGCCCCCGGGAGGAGTCTCAGGGTGCAGGTCGATTCGCTGCCCACGAACGCGTGGTATGTACTGGCGCGCGTCGTGGCGCAGGGAGGGCTGTATGGCCTGGAGCCGCGCGAGCGGCTTCGATCCGACTCGCAGGGAAAGCTCCTCTCCCTCGAGCCGGTCACAGGGCCGCGGCTTCCCGGCATCACGGGCGCCGGCCAGTACGTGCTGGCCCGTGTCGCAGCCCCGCACGGGTTGATCACAGGCACGGCGCACAACTCCTCAGGCCAGCCCGCCGGCGGGCTGGTGGTCCGGATTCCCGGAACACCGTGGCTCAACTTCACCGCCCCGGACGGGACCTACCATCTCGTCGCCCCGGTGGGGGAAGTGCAGATGGGGATGCTCGATCTCACCACAGGGGACACCGGGGCGGCGACCGCACGCATCACCGATCCCGCCCTGCCCGCCGTCGCTGGGATCAATCCCGTCAGCTCCGGTCCAACCGCCACGCTCATCACGCCGTTGCCGGGCGCCAGCGCGGTCCCCCGCGTGACAGCAGTGGTGATCCGGTTCGACAAGCCGATCAACCCGGCGACCTTCGGGCCGCTGGGCATCCAGCTCCTGGCGCCAGGGGGCGTCCACGTCGCGGCAAGCCTCTCCCTGGACTTGCGCGCCACGACGGCCACCCTGGTACCTCAGGCGGGCCTTGATCCCGCCCAACTCTACACGGTGACAGTGTCGCCGACCCTCAGCGATCCCGTCGGGCGTCCCTTGGCCGGGGGGGGACCGTTCACCTTCACCACGGAAAGCGACCTGATCGATCGAACCGGCGTTCAGCTCATCCTCTACGAACCGACCAACGGCCTGGCCCCCGTGTACGGGACTCCGGGAGCCGCCGAGCCCGACTCGCCGGTGATCCTCGTGAACGAGACGACCGGCGCCACGGCCACCGTCCGGTCCCGGGCCGACGGGAGCTTTACCAATGTCATCCAGGCCGGCGTTGACGACCTCCTGGACGCGATTCTTGTCAACCGCAACGGCACCCGGACCACGCTCCCCGCAAGCCGGCAGATCCTTCGCGACGGAAGCGTGGGGCTCTTCAACGGCGGGGGGATCCTTGAGGCCGAGAGCGACGGCGGCCCGGTGCAGATCATCGTCGAGCCCGGCACCGTCCCGGTGAAGACCCAGTTCGCCCTTCAGACCGTGCCTCTCACGCGCGTGCTCGGGTTCCTCAACGGGGTGCAGCCCGAGGGGGGACGGGTCCTCGGGGGGATCCGCCTGGCGGAGAAAGGGGATGAGCTCAAGACGGCGCTTCATCTTGAATTCCCGGTCGACATCGCAGACCTCGGGATCCCGCCCGGGAAGACCCCCGACCAGATGACCTATGCCCTCACCGTCCCCCACGAGTACGACGGTGTGGTTGTGTACGAGATCGTGGACGGGATGAACTACGAGAACGGCAAGCTCGTGACCCATTCCCCGCCGTTCCCCGGTGTCAACGTCCGCGGGCTGATCCGAAACGCGGCGGCCAACCTCCGGGGGACCGACAGCTTCCAGGACAAGATCGACGCCGCCATGAACCAGGGGGGATCGGCCGTCGGACTGATGTTCGCCCCCGTGGTCATCGCGACGGGCGATCCCACCACGCTGCTGGGCCGCATTTACTCGACGGCCACCGACGCCACCACGGGGAAGCCGAAGCTCCTCGCCGTCCAGAAGCCGGTGGCCGGCGCCGTGGTCACCGTAGTGCGGGACAACGCCGTTCATGACAAGGCAGGGCGGCTGCAGCCGGGGCAGTACGTGGCCATCTCCGACGCCGACGGAAAAATCGCGCTCCGGGTCCCGTCCGAAACCCCCACCTCCCCCTCCGGGTTCATTCTTCAGGCCACCCATCCCCGCTTCCCCAACCAGGCCCCCGACGCCACCCTCACCCGCGCCGGGGGAACGGAGGTCCCGTTTGCCCGCTTCAGCATCGGGTTCGCCGAGCTGGATATCATCGGATACCAGGGCCCGGACACCCTCTCCCCCATCCTTTCGCTGACCCAGGCCCCCCGGGATGCCATCGCCGGCACCAACGGGGCTGCGGGTGCCGTCCTGATCGTCAGGGCGATCGACGACCGCAAGGTGGAGTCCCTCAAGGCCGTCGTCCAGTCGGTGGTCCCCCTCACCCTGTTTCCCCCTGCGGACCTCCCCGGAAGCGTGGTCCTGACCAACTACGACTCGTTCCCGGTCGCCACCTTCGACACCGGGATGGAGAAGGCCTACGGGATCAAAAGCGCAGGCAAGGCCCGCGTCACCCTTCGGATCACCGCCACCGATGGTAGCGGCAACCGGAGCCAGCTGGATCAGGACATCCTGTTCAGCCGCGACGCCGCCTCACCTCCCCCTGTCGCCATCGCGAACGACACCACCGGCCCCCGGATCCTGTTCGCCTGGCCCCCGAACGGAGCCACGGGCGTGGCCCCAGGGGAGCCGATCCGGCTTCGGTTTTCGGAGCCCGTGGCGCTGCCGCCCGGCCAAGGCGTCCTCAGGTTCAGCAGCGGGCACCTTGTCACCGGCGCAGTCCTTTCGCCCGACGGCCGCGAGGCGGTGGTCACGTACAGCGGGCCCCTCGACACCCCCGTCAGATACACCGTAGGCAATATCACCGACCTCTCGGGCAACGGGCTGGAGTCCGGCCTCACCGCCTCGTTCGCCCAAGCGACCTCCACCGCGGCCAATCTCCCCGATCTGCAAAACGGGGGAGGGATCGTCCAGAAAGGCTCGTTCGCCTTCGCCCTGGAGCGCACCGGGGAGCACGGGAAGCTTCGCGTCTACGATATCGGGGATCCCTCGACTCCCGTCAGCGTCGGGTCGCTCGATCTCCCAAGCTATCCCCGGGACATCGCCCTCATGCCCGACTACGCCTACAAGCTGCACCCGGATGAGGCCTCCTGCACAACCAACGATCTCGTCGCGATCATCGGAGGCCTGGTAGGTGCCCCCACCTCGGATGAAGGGACCTTCTACGAGGGACAGTACCTCTGGCTGGTGAATGTCAGCGACCCGGCCCACCCCGTGGTGGTCCCCGCGGCGAAAACCGTCCTCACATACGAGATCGCGGCCGCGACCAAGCTCCGGTGGGTCCCTCCCCACCTGGCCTACCTGCAGTCCGGAGCTGACGGCTCGGCGGTCGGGTTCATCAACGTCCAGTCGTTCCTCATCGGGCAGAATGCCGACGAGCCCACACGGCTCTCCTTTCCAGTGGAGGGATTCGACGGCCTGGACACCACCGTCACCAACGGCTGCTACTGCGACCCGGGAGAGAAAGTCTCCCTGCCGGAGCGAACCCCGGCCGAGTTTTTTGGCAAGGAGTATTCCTTCATCCCGGCGGTCAGCTCCGCCGGCAACCAGCCGTACGTGCTGGATTTCGACTTCGAGAACCGCCTGGCCCTCCTCGGGATCATCATCAACGGCGACCCGGCCGACGGGCAGGGCGATCCCCCCCAGTACCAGACCCTCTACAGCGCGGCGGGATTCCTGAACCCCTCGGACACCACATTCGAGTTCCATCGCACCGACGTCCTGCGTCGCGTCTTCCTCATGACGGGCATCGGGCTGAAGCAGTTCTCCTCGCCCCAGGGAGGAGACTATACGGTCTCCACCCGCAACCTCGCGCTCATCAGCCTCCAGACCGACCAGGAGGGGGTCTGCCTCGCGACCAACGTGATTTTCGAAGGGGAGTCCCTCGTGAGAACCGGGGATTCCGACTGTCCGCTAGAGATCCGGGGGCGGCTGGAGATCCCGACCAACCAGACGTTCAAGGTCCGCAGTTCGGTGATCGTGCAGCCCACCGGATCGATTCTCAACTGGGAGGCCCTCTCGGCCGCCGTCTTCATCAACCATTCCACAAACCAATACTCCGTCACCCAGATCGACGACGCACACACCACGCGGCGCGCCGAGGCCCTCGTCGTCCTCGACATCACTGACCCGGCCGCCCCGAGCCACGTGAACACCCTCTTCTTTCCGGAAAAGTTCTCCGAAAAACCTCCGATGGAGGTCGGGAGGGTGGAATCGATCGAGCGCCGTGCGGACGGATTGCTCGCGGTGGCAACCGACCAGCATGTCCTCCTCCTCGACCCCTCGCTCCTCGCCCTCCCCCAGCGGGCCAGGGACGTGGCCGCGTGGCCCCCCGCGGTCCAGGGGGTGATCCCTGGGTCCGGGAGTGGAGCCAGGGCCTTCGATTCCGACTCGACCGGGGTGAACCTGGTCAACCTCGGTGGCAAGCACCAGGTGGTTCACACCGCTCCGTTCATCGACATCGTCTCGTTCGGAAACCGGTCGCTCACCAACCTCCTGGCCGCCGACTACCTCGCCTCCTCGAACGACGTCTACAAGGCCCAACTGCTGCGGGATTCCCTGAGCCCCACCCTGCTCCTGAAGTCCCGGTTCGCGGTCACGCAACGGGATGGGGTCCCCGCCCAGGTGGGCCTCTCATCGCCGCCCAACGTCTACCACGTCCGCGTCGACACCCCGGGGGATGCCGGCGCGGTGTTGACCCTCGTCGTCGAGAGCATCGACGCCCGCGGAGCGGAGGCGGCGCCTCACGGAACAAACGGCATGCCCACCCTGCTTGCGTCGGCTGGGACACTGACCGCGGTCGGAGACACCAACAGCACGCCCTTCCCGACCCTCATCAAGGCCTACCGGCTCTCGAGCCATCGGCAGAGCGACTTCTACAACGTTTACCTCTCGGACCCGTTCCTCCTCCTGAGCCAGTCACTTTCCCAGGGTCAGCTCACGGCGATCCAGGGAGTGGCCGCAACCCAGCCCCGCTTCCTTAAGGCGGGCAAGTACGTCTGGGCCGGCATCGACCCCTCCATGGGACAGAACCCGCCCGTGGCCGCGTACGCCTCGTCTGCAATCCAGGGGCACGTGGTACCGGGGCGCGCCGTGCTGAAGCAGTCCGAGAAGGAGCGCCCGCCGCTGGTCTTCATCCCGGGGATGGCCGCCTCCCGACTCGCGGACCTCCAGGATTTCCCCACCTCGGACAGCGGGGCGGC